>JAIOAS010000233.1:0-5681 GCA_019873725.1 Chloroflexota bacterium
GCGTTCCACGAAAACGCGATCCCCGCGGATAGCTTATTCCCTGCGCGCCTTCAGGACATTTTGAAGGGCTGGCCCTTTGCGCTGACCCTGTTGGCAATTCTCACGGCGCACGAGATGAGCCATTACTTTGCCGGACGCCGCCATGGGTCGCCTGCCAGTCTGCCGTACTTCATTCCGCTGCCGCTGCCGGGCAGCCTGGGGACGCTGGGCGCGGTGATCCTGCAACGCAGCCCTATGCGCAGCCGCAAGGCGCTCTTTGACATCGGTGTTGCAGGGCCGCTCGGCGGTTTGCTCGTCGCCATTCCCCTGCTTCTCATCGGCCTTGCGCTTTCGGAGGTAGGAAGGCCGCAAACGTTTATGGATATTCCTGCCGGTGAACCCATAGAAGTTCTCCAGGAGGGAAACTCGTTGATCTACCTCGCCGCCAAGTACATCGTCTACGGGCGCATTTTGCCCGACCACGCGAGCGGGGAAGATGTGTGGCTTTCCCCACCGAGCAAGGGGGGATCGATTGCCTTTGCCGCGTGGGTGGGGCTGCTGGTGACGATGCTCAACCTCTTCCCGGTGGGGCAATTGGACGGTGGGCACGTGGCCTACGCGATGTGGGGCCGCACCGCCTGGAAAATTGCCCGCTACACGTTGATGGCGATATGGGGTTGGGGCATTTTCTTGTTGTTGCGGCAGAACTACGCGGGGATGACCTGGATGATGATCGGCGCGCTGGGCCTGTTCATCGGGCCACGCCACCCGGCTCCCCTCAACGATCTCACGCCGCTGGATGCGAAGCGCAAAGCGTTGGGCTGGGTGATGGTCATCATCTTTTTCCTGCTGCTCACACCACTTCCCTGGATGACGGTAACGTTGTAGTAGTCGGGTAGTCGATAGTCGGGTAGTCGGTAGTCGGGTAGTCGATAGTCAGGTAGTTAGATAGTCGGGTAGGCGGTAGTCGGGTAATCGGTAGTTAGGGAGTCGGTAGTCGGATAGTCCAGTCGGGTGAACTCGGAGTGGGAAAAGCACTTTTGACAGCTCGTCAGCCGACGATTGGGATTGATGCCAGTCGCGCGCTCAGCGATACGCCGACCGGTACGGAGGGGTACTCTTATCACCTGATTCGCGCGTTGCTGCCACAGCTTACCCCGCGGTATCGGACTCGGCTGTACTTTCGCGCCGCGCCGCCTGCGGACGCCTTCCCCGGTGCAGCGTTGCGCGTTATCCCTTTCCCCCGGCTGTGGACACATGTGCGGCTGGCCTGGGAGATGGTTTGCTGCGCCCCTGACCTGCTTTTCGTCCCGGCGCACGTTCTCCCGCCGGTGCGCCCCAAACGCACACTGGTGACGATCCACGATCTGGGCTACCGCTATTTCCCCGAGGCGCACCCGCGTCGCCAGCGCCTTTACCTGGAGTGGAGCACGCGCTGGAATGTGCACGTCGCCACGCACATCCTCGCCGACTCGTGCGCCACACGGGATGCGCTGGTGCAGGAATACGGGGTTGCGGCGTCAAAAATCACCGTCGCCTATCCCGGCTATGACAGTGACCTCGCGCCGGTACGCGACACCGGCGCACTCGCTGCCGTTCAAGCGCGTTACGACATTCCCGGCCCGTATATCCTCTTCATCGGGCGGCTCCAACCACGCAAGAACCTGGTGCGCCTGATCGAGGCGTTTGCACACCTCGCGCCGGATAGGCCAGATCTGTCGTTGGTGCTTGCCGGGCCGGCGGGCTGGCTGGCGGAACCGATCCGGGCGCGCGTGCAGGCGCTTGGGCTGGAAGGACGGGTGATTTTCCCTGGCTACGTTGCCGCGGGCGACAAAGCCGCACTGCTCTCTGGGGCGCTGGTCTTCGCCTACCCCTCGCTGTACGAAGGGTTTGGTTTTCCCGTGTTGGAAGCGCAGGCGTGCGGCGTTCCACTGCTGACGAGCAACACGTCGAGCCTGCCAGAGGTAGCGGGTGATGGCGGTTTGCTGGTCGATCCACTGGACACGTCCGCCATCGCCACCGGGCTGGCGCGGTTGCTGGATGACGCAATGCTGCGGCGCACCCTCGTTGCTCTCGGCTCGGCCAACCTGCGGCGCTTCTCGTGGGAGGCCACCGCCCGTACCGTCTTGTCTGTCATTGAAGACCTTTTTCATCCGTTGACACTCTGGGATAAACAAAAATATCCCAAATAAAATTTGGGATATTTGGGATATTATTTGGGTTAAGAGAATCAATGAGGTAACGATGCACGCATACATCGTCCATTTCGGCGAACTGGGCCTGAAAGGCCGCAACCGGGTTTTCTTCATTCGCCAGTTGGCCGAAAATATCCGCGCGGCGCTGCACGACGTACCGGAGACAGAGGTGACGCCCTTTCACAGCCACATCCTCGTCAAAGTGTTCGCCGATGTGCCTGCAGAAACGATCGAAGCGCGGCTCGGCAAGGTATTCGGCATTGCCTACTTTGCGCCGGCGGTGATCACGCCCGCCGACTTCGAGGCGATCAGCGCGGCGGCGTTGCAACTCGCCGAGGGTGTAGTGACGCCCGCCACAACGTTCAAGGTTGATACCACGCGCGGCGATAAACAGTTCCCGGTCTATTCCCAGGACGTGGACCGCGAAATCGGAGCGCGCATCGTGGCCCGGACCGGCGCGCCGGTCAAGCTTAAGAACCCCGACGTGACGATCACCATCCAGATTTACGAGGATGCGGCTTACTGCTTCGTACAGCGCCTGCAAGGGGCGGGGGGCTTGCCGGTGGGCATGAGCGGGCGCGTGCTGGTGCTGTTCTCCGGCGGCATCGACTCGCCAGTGGCGGCACACATGATGCTGAAGCGTGGCTGCACGCTCGACCTGTTGCACTTTCACCTGCTGCCGGGCGTCGCACAGGCGCGCGCCTCCAAGATTGTGGATATGGCGCGCGCAGTGCTGGCGCCGCACCGCCTCACCGCGCCGCTGTATCTGATCTCCGCCGCGCCTTTTGAAACGGCGATGGCAGCCGTGAATACCCGCACAGCCACAGTCGTCTTCCGCCGCTTCATTATGCGCGCTGCCGAACGATTGGCCCACCGCCGCAAAGCCCTGGCGCTGGTGACGGGAGAGAGCATCGGACAGGTGGCCTCGCAAACACTGCCGAATATCAACCTGATCAGCCAGGCGACGACCCTGCCTATCCTGCGCCCGCTTATCGGCTTCGACAAAGCCGAAATCGTCGCCGCCGCGCACGAGATCGGCACCTATGATCTTTCGATCCAGCCGTATAAAGACCCTTGCTCTGTCCATGCACGTAATCCGGCAACCTGGGCCAACCCGGAAGAAGTGCAGCGGATCGAAGCCGAGATCGATGTGCCGGCTTTGCTCGACGTTACGCTGCGCGATTACACCGACGAGGTGTGGATCAGGTTCTAAGCGTCAATTTTGCTCGGTCTGGATCGCCAGATCCAGGCCAGATCACACCGACGAGGTATGGATCAGGTTCTAAGCGTCCGTAAAAGCGTAACGCCCCGCAAGCTGTTCCTTAAGCCTGCCCTGGCTGTGGCCGCTCTCTGACCGTATTGCCAGTAGCAAATTCGTGAATCGAAGCTAAAATGAAATAGAGGACATCATATTCCAACTTTCAAACATGCCAACGTTCCATCGATTCATTTGCAAAGGAGGCTAGAAGATGAGTACGATTAACCGTGTTATCATTGTCGTGGCGCTGTTGGCTCTGATGGCCCTGGGCACCGCCGTCTGCATTTTGCCCCATATCATTCTCACCAATGTGGGGCAGTGGCTGGTCGAGTTGGGCCGGTATTTCAACAGCGTACAGCCGGTCGTGCGGCTCATTTTGGGCCTGCTGCTGGCACTGTTTATGAACGTGGTCATTCTGTTCCTGATCTTCCTGGAAGTGCGCCCCGGACACCGGCGCTTCATCCGCGTGCAGCAGGTGACGGGGGGCATGGCCACCATCAGCACGGATAGCATCACCCAGCAGGTCACCTATAAGCTCGATCCGATCCCCGGCGTGCTCAAAGTCTCTCCCAAGATCAACGCCAAAGGCGACAAGGTGCGGGCCGTTGTCGATGTCGAGGTGGCCGCCGGCAGTGATGTGCCTGACCTGGCGACGGAACTGATGACTGCCGTGAAAACAGTGTTGGCCGATAGCCTGGGCTTGCAGGTCTACGGGCAGCCGGAAGTGCGGCTCAAGGTTGCGCCCAGCCCCACGCCTGTGGTGAAGAAACCGCAGCCCGTCAAAGAGAAACCGGCGCCGGAAACGCCGCCCCCGCTGCCGGCGGCGCCACCCGCCGAAGTTCCGCCGTCACAGGAATGGGCCGGGCCACCACCGCTGCCCGTTGAAGAGGAACGCTAAGGGTGAGTGAGACGACCACGCTTGCCCCGGACGCGCGCCTCGAGGCGTTGCTCTTCGTCGCCCCGCAGCCACTGCCGTTGGAGACGTTGGCTGCCTCTGCGGACCTTTCCCTCGAAGAGGCCGAAGCTGCCCTGGTGACGCTGGAAGCCCGTCTCGCCACGACAGGGTTGCGGGTCCAGCACAACAAGAAGCGCCTGCAACTCGTTTCCGCCCCCGAAGCTGCGCCGCATATTGAGAAACTGCTCGGCCTGGAAGTGCGCCTGCACCTTTCACAGGCGGCGTTGGAGACGCTGGCGATTGTGGGCTACGCTCAACCGATCACCCGCCCGCAGATCGAGGCCATTCGCGGCGTCGGCTCCGACAGCGTGCTGCGCACTTTGCTCAACGCCGGTCTGGTCGAGGAAGTCGGGCGCGCCGACACGGTCGGGCGCCCGATTCTCTATGGGACGACGTTCGAGTTTTTGCAGCAGTTTGGGTTGCAGAAACCGGAGGATTTGCCCCCCCTGGAACAGCCTGAAAAACCTGCCGAAGGCTCTGCATAGTCCATCAGCATTGTGTTCCAATAACGTCAAATTGGATTAGGACGCAATCTGCGTCCGAGACCGTGTCGAGGTTTATTCAGGAACAAGTCCATTTACAGGCCACACAGGATTGGCAAAGCCATGGATTCACGTGAGAGCCACCCGCCACAGCATCCCGGCGTGCAAACGCGCGCCGGGTCTTCACGCCTGGGGTGGCTTTTCGTTTTGCTGACGCTGCTAAGTGCTCTCAGCGGCAGCACCGTCCGCGCGCAGACACCCATCATCCCGGTGGGAGTCTATTACGTGGGCCTTGAAGACGCCATCGCGGAAGCCCTTAACCTGGCGGAACCCTACATCGTGCGGGTGGATCAGCCGGAACTGGCCCAGGTGTTGGTATTGAATGACTTTTTGCCGAGCCAGGCGGAAACCCAGGAATTGTTCCGTGGCATGGCGCAGCGCAATGACATTGGGTTGGTGATCTTCTGCGGTCCACAGTTTCCCCAAAGCGTAGAGGAGCTGAGCGTGCTGTTGGGCGTCAGCATGTTCGGCCTGTCGGAATCACGTGATGCGCAAACCGTCCAAACCGGTGATCTGGTCGACCCGCTGCAACGCACCATCACGTGGAGCGCCGCGCCGACCATCCAGGCGCGCACCGTGATCTCGAACCCCAATCTGCTGCGCCCGCTGCTCATCACCGGCGCACGGGAGCCGGTCATTCAGCGTGTGCGGGGGCGCGAGCGCGCGCAAACCTTTATCGTCGGCGGGTGGCTGGCGCATCCTTCCAACGCTGAGTGGCAGAGCTGGCCCTATTTCAACTACCTCATCTATCG
>JAIOAS010000233.1:6318-8233 GCA_019873725.1 Chloroflexota bacterium
GTGATCCAGTTCCCCGGTTTCTTCCAGGGTTTCCGGTTTTTCTTCCGCGCCGTGCAGCGGCTCGACTACGAACAATATCTGGTGCTGGCACTGTTGGGGGGAACGATTGTGATCCAGGGCTGGACCGTGCGAACGCTGCGGGAATGGGGCGCTACACAACCGGCGCTCGGCGAAAGCATGGGTGGGGTCCTGGGGCTGGGGTTGGGATTGTTTTTGACCGAACTGCTGGTGTTCCTGATCGGCCTGGGGCTGTACAAACGCCTGGGTTACGCGCTGCGCGCGCTGCTGTTGCCAACGTTCGACCGGCACATCGCAGGGCGCATGATGAGCTTTGGCGGGCGCTTGGCGTTCAGCGCGGCCGCCGTCCCATTGGGGGCCCTCGTCCAGGCGCTGCTCCTGCCCCGGTTGATTCCCGGCTACAATGCCCTGCATAACGCCTGGACACTGGCAATCACGTTTGCTGCGGTGTACGAAGTCCTGCAACTCAGCCTGTACAATGGCCTGCTGCCCGCCATTGCCGAGGCGCACAGCCAGGGGTACGTGCGCTTGCTGCGCTATTACGTCAGCCAGAGCGTCCATTACGGGCTGTGGTTCAGCCTGTTTCTGTTCACCGCGCTGTATGCCGTGGGCGATCGCGTCATCCGCGGCACGATGGGCCAGGCGGCGGTAGAGGTCGTCCATTGGCTGCTGCCGGTGCTGCTGTGGGGGACGTTTCAATGGCTGGCCTGGTCCGCCAATCAGATTCTAATCGCGCTGGGACGCCCGGCGACAGTCTCGTGGCTGACGCTTGGCGAGCAGGCGGCGCGGGTGGGCCTGCTGGTCGTGTTGGCTCCGCCCTACGGGATAGTTGGAGTGCCGATTGCTTTTGCCGGCGCGCTGATGTTACGCGGGCTGGTGGCCTGGTGGTTCGTCGGACGCGCAACCGGGCGGACGCGCATCTACGTGTGGCAAACGTTCGTCGCGCCCGTCGGCGCGGCGACGGCGCTCCACGGTTTATTGCGGCTCGTGGGCGAGTGGATGTGGACGCCGACGATTCCGGCCAGCGTCACGTTGCTGCTGGGGGGGCTACTCGCGGGGCTGGCGTTGTACGGCTTTTTGACCGCGCTGCTGGGCGGCTGGGATAACGGCGGCATCGCCGAACTGGGGCGCGCAACGCGGCTCAGCGGCCTGGGCTGGCCGCTGGCGTGGGTACTGACCGCATCTGTGCGCCTGGGCGCTCAGCTCTCGCCGCTGCACGGGCGCTTCCCGGCGACGCTGCGCGAATTCGCCGAAGAGGAGGCGCGCGCCGCGACGTTGGGGATGCGCGAATTCACCGGGGATTCAAAGGCCATGCGCAGCCCAGCCGGGGAGAAGGTGTAATGGCCGTAGATCAACGGCCCGGGTTCCAGCACGCGCGGGAGTAGTTCCGGCAGATCTTCGACCAGGGGGAGCGCGCCAAGTTCCGCGCGCGCTATCCATACCGGCGTACCCTCGGTTGAAGCGCGAAGGTCACCCGGCGGCGCCGCGCCGGTAAAGACGAAAAAGAGCACGCCGGGCGCAGAAGTCAGGGTCACATGGATGATGGCACGCAGTGTCAGCGCCTCTACCGTTAATCCGGCTTCCTCGGCAACTTCACGCACGGCCGCCTGATGCGGCGTCTCCTCCGGTTCGATGTGCCCGCCCAGGCCATTGTACTTCCCGGCCCATAGCTTCTTGTCCGGCGCGCCGCGTAGCAGCAGCACCTCGTCGCCGCGCGTCAGAAACACCAGCACACGCGGGACGACGGTGTAGCGCACGCCGGCGTGCAGTTGGTCCTCAGGGTGCATAGACGGTGTCCCCATAGGTCAGCGTCAGGGCGTGGACGGCTTCGAACGTGAGCCAGCGGCTGGAATGGTGCAGGCGCTCTTCGGACAGCACGGGGGTGGGACGCGCTTTG
>JAIOAS010000234.1 GCA_019873725.1 Chloroflexota bacterium
TGCTTGTGGGCATCTATCGCCAAATATCGGAGAAACTCGGGATTGGTATTCATAAACGGCTCCTTAACGTAGAATATCGCCATTGAGCGGGCGTGCGCTGGGGCGCGGATTAGAGGCGCAGAGGTTCACCAACTGATGCGGGCTCGGTGCGCACACCGTCCCAAAGTAGAATCCGACGGGCAGCCACAAAACATCACGGGCTTACCAGCGGTATCCCATGGGCGGCAACGGCTGGCCCTCACGCTCCGTGCCCCTGGAGCGTTCCCGTCCTACTTGGGGACAAGGATAGCACATTTCGCGTCCCAGCGCAATTACATTCTACTAACATCGAAAAGGAAAGTTCCGCCAGTTCAGGCGACGTGCTGCCTACCCGCCAGAAGACTTCCGCAGACGTCGCGTCTTCGGGCACAAAGATGCGTTCCACTGAACCGATCACCTCCACGGCGTCAATCTGGGTCGGCCCCAGGCCCAACACTGAATGATCGACTGTGATGCGTACACCGCTAATCTGATAGTCCACATCAACCGGAATGGAGAGTGTGTAAGGACATTCGGTGCGGGCGTAAGGCTGCGCCGTGTAAATCTCGTGGTATTCCGCAAGGAAATCGATCAACTCAACTTTGACGATCTGTGAAGGGTTGTAGGTTTGGATGATATTGATCAACGTCGGGATGGTCGGTGAGTCATAGCTCAATTCGAGCCACTCGATACCGTTCGCCTCCGATGCGCTCCAGGCGGAGGCGTAATCGCCGCACGCGAGCGTGTCCGGTTTGCCGGTGGCCTGCATCGCGCTGTAGGCATCGTCGCCGTACTCGGAGCTGGCGACGGCGCCGATCGCCCACTGGCGGTAGCCCTTATCGGCATCCGGCGGAATGGGAATTGGTGTAGGCGGCGGCGCGGATGTTGCGGTGGGAAGTGCGACAGTCGGTGATGGCACGGCAGCCGGTGTAGAAGTTGCCGTTGGTGCAGCAGGTGTGAAGGTTGGTGGAGTTGCCGAGGTCACAGACTTGCCGCCGGATAAGCTACATGCCAAACTCATCACTACGCACAAAGCGACATAGAGATACGACCATTCTCGACGCATAGCTGTTCCTCCTGACAGTATCCACCCTTGCGAAAGTGGAGGCAACCGCAGGTTGCACGCCTTCGCAAGGGTGGAAAAGGGTGAGTGTGAAATCAATCGCTTGAGCGCAAAACCAGCGGTAAGTAGATAGACGTGCGTGTCCCGAGGGTGAGTATCACTTCCTTTGGCAGTGAAGTAGCCAGGTTGTACGTGACATATCCCACCACACGGTAGGTGTCGCTGATCGCGCCGGTAGAATCCCACACATTGTTGAAGTTCGCCGTTGCACCAGGCAAGAGCGCGGCAAGCGTATGGGTGAATTCTGCGGTCTGCGTGACGCCATCTCCCGACTCCACACGGACGATGGCAACACCGTTCAACGTCACATCACCCGTGTTTTGGAAGGTCATCGTGAGCGCGATGTCGTCGCCGGGATCGAACGAGGTTGGTGCAGCCGTGAGGCTGGTGACTTCTCCTGCTGCAACGCCCACCGTGAACTCGGTCACTTCGGTGTCCAGCACGTGGCCTTCCATATCCAGCAACGTTACATCAAGCGCGTAGTCGCCCGCCGCGAGTGTATCGGTGATCACCAAATCAAGCATGGACGTGCCGGTGATCGCGTGCAGCGCTCGTAGCGCCAGCGCAGTCTCCACCTCATCCGAGAGCGATTTGACAACCGGCTGTACGATGAGCATTTGCTCCGCGCCGCTGTTATCCACCACGAGCGTCGCCGCGACGGTGTCCGTGAGGAAGTAGGTGGGCTGTGTTGGCTGCAAGTTCACGATACTCACGGTGGTGGTGACGACGTCAATGTTGAAGCCCCATTCAGTGTAGAAGCGCGCGTCGGTCGTGTCCGGGTTGTAGGTGAAGGGGTAGATGCGCAGTTCCAGCGTTGACGTGCCATCCGGGTTCTCGACAACGCGCCACTCATAGTCCTGGACAAACTTGGGATAGAAGCCGGTGATGGCGGCCGTCGCCTGGAGTGGCGTAGTGGACGGCGCGGCACAGTCGCAGTCAATGGCCTGGGTGTAGATGGGCAGGTGCAGACCGGTGGTGACGACCAGGCCGGATTGCAGCGTGAGCGCCACATCCTGTACACGCTGACCCTGCGGGTAGGTGTACGTCGTCTTCCACAGAGGGACGATGTAGTCGGTGGGGCTGAGCCATTCACTACCGTCAGGAAGCGTCAAGTGATCGAACCCGTCCTCGTCGGTCGTCGCCACATAGTCAGGCAGCGTCAGGCCGATCGCGCCAATCGGCCCAGCGGGGGCGGCAAGTTGCACGGCGTTCACCGCCAGCGTGGGCAGTGCGCCGAACTTGGGATCGCCGAACATATGATACTGGTAAATCCATTCCTTCCACAGGTCACTATCAGCCCAGTGGTCGCGGGCCATATCGGTGAAAGCATAACCGACGGAGAGCGCGTTGTTGCTCCCCCAGCGATTGAAAAACGCACGCCCGGCAGTCCCATTGGCGCCTCGATCAGAGGGGCTGACTGCGCCGATGTATAAGCCCGCGCCCTTCCGCAGCCAGGCTTCCGGCATACTGTAGCCGTCACGATAGTCGCCGGTAGAACAAGCCAGACCAAAGACAAACGGGTGATAACCATTGAGGTTAAAACCGGTGATATCCCAAACGTTGAAACCGACAGGGCCATCATCTTTCCAGACGGTGGAATTTCCATGCCCCCGATAGACGACCAAACTCTGTCCCAAGGCCAACTCCGGTTCGAAAGCTGCTAACACCGTCGCGGCGTCCGCGTAATTTGTCCACTTAAGGCGGGTCACGTTGGCGAAATTCAGGCGGTCGGCGATTTCGTTGGCTTGAGTCCAGAAGTCTCCCGCGCCATCCCCGCGTCCGCTGTTGAGCAAGGCGCGCTGCCGGTCAAAGCCGATCCCGTTTTTGACCACAGCAAGGGAAGCCTCTATGCCCTTGCGCAGCGTGCCCATGTCAGGGCCAACGATGCGCCCCAACACCAGCTCAGGTTTGGCCTGTCCGGAGGTGCTGGCGTAACGCAGATCGCTGTAGGACGGGCCATATCCGGCGCCTTGCGGTGGGATGATCTCGTCTTCACCGACGAAGAGCACGTAGCCCCCGGCGTGATAAACGCGGAAGTTGGGATGCAAGGCATTAGCCCACCGTCCACCCGGTTCGAGAAGCGCGTCGAGCGTCGCCGGACACGGGCTGATGGGCAGGTACCCGAGGACGGCGTTGCGGTACGTCGCCAGTTCCGCCATCTTCGAGAGGAGCAGACTCAACTCGCGTTCCGTCCCCTGACTCGTGCGCCAGTCTATCGGCCATGTGTACGCCGCCAATCCCGCCGGCGAGGTGACGAGGATGTAGTCCGATCCGGCCATGATGTTACGCACCACATCATCAATCCACTCACCATCAACCCAGTTACCAGCCTCGCGGAATTCCTGAGTGATTGTCCCAGTCACTCCCTCCAGCCGATACCGAACCCACGCAGCTTGTTCGGCCCCGTGGCCGCTGCCGATGTAGTAGTAATCCGACTCCTGGTAGAGTACGGGCACGAGTTTGTACGTCACGGCAAAGCTTGCGCCGGGCGCCAGGACGATTTCATCAGTGTCAGCGTCGCTGTAGAGGTCCACCATAATTTTCCGGTTGAGGACAGCGCCGTTGTCACCGTTTTTGACGACATAGTAGTTGGCGCTGGGCGCCATCAAACCAAGCTGGTTGCTCGTTTCGATGACCTGGAAACCGCGCGCGAAGTCCTCGACGTAATCCACGTAGACCGTGCCGTTGCCGGTGTTACTGATGAGCAGCGTGACCTGGATGGCATTGCCGCTGCGCGTCGTCACATGGTCTATAGCAATTTCGCCGCGCCCTTGCACCAACCTGATTGTGCTTTCATCGGTGAAGATGCTCCCGTCTGTCGTCTCCACTTCAAAACGCAGGGTATGATCGCCGGTACTCTTCCCGGCTAAATTCACTTCAAACGAGTGATTGTAAGTTCCCGCTCCAGGCGTATACGTCCCCACTGGCGCGCCATCCAGGTAGAGACGCATGACACTCGCGCTCTGCTGCACATTGCTACAGGCAACGCCGCTCATCCCAGGCGGGACAACGTCGCTGCCGGCATCGGCAAACTCCGTACACTTCCACCGATACTGCTCGCCGTATACCAGAACATTGACCGAAGTTCCGGCGGGCGCGACTGTACCATCAATATAGATTTGCTTGCCCGGGTTTGGGCTGACGAGATTGGCCATGCCCGGCATCGGCTTGTTCGCCGGTGTGACAGACACCGCGTTCGCCGTCGGCTCGTTTCCCAGATTGTACGCCTGGACCTGAAGGTTGTGGCTCTTGAACCAATCCGTGCGGCTCAATCCGAGTGCAGCCGGAGAGACATAGACCTCGTAGCGCGTCCCCGTGGGCGTAAAGTCGCGCCCGATGAGCTGCCCATCCAGGAAGAACGACACGCGATCCACGCCGGCGACGTCACTCGTCACGTCGGCGTAAAGCGTCCAGAACTCGTACTTTGTAGACGGATATTCGCTCATCCCAATCACGCCGAGTGTTGCCGGGTCTGTGCCAAGCGCCTTAGTCTCGAAGTAAGCGCCAGGGGTGGCATTGATTAACCCCTGCTCGTCACGGAAACGGATTCGATACCAGTACACGCTGGCGCGGTCAAGGCCGGTCAACGAGACCTGATGTTCAGTTCGATATGTCGTATCGGTGATGGTGGTGATGTTGAAAGGACCGTTCCTGCTGTAATCGAAGTAGCTGCGCGTGGGTTTGTTCGTCGTCCAGGTGATGTCGGCCCCGTGTTCGGTCGTGGTGATAAACGGTCCAGCGCTGATCTCCGGCGGGTAAGGATCGCAGAGCCACCAGTCCTCGAAGCTGTTGTTGATTTCCTCACGTTCCAGTACGGTGCTGCCAGAGTCGGCAGTGATCAAAGCGCGCAGCGCCACCGTCCCCGGCGGATAACCGGCGCAGTTCCACACGTAGTCTATGTAACGCGAACGCACCCAGCCGGGCTGTAGAATTTCGGGGTACGTGGTGTGCGCGACGACGGTGATTGACTTGGTCAGGTCAATTATGAAGTCCGCCGGGGCTGCGCTCGCGCCGGTGTTTTTGATGATGTAGTACACGCGGGATTCGTCCAGGTTGTACCACATCCCCGAAACCACGATGTCCGGCAGTTGATCGCGTGGCATCACCTCGATGGTGTGGTGCCGCACCACCACTGCCGCGCCGCTACAGTTGGAGACGGTGACGGTGATATGTTTCGTGCCGGGGGTAGCCCACGTGTATGATTTGATCACGTCCCCACCGCTGGAAGACGTCTGATCGTCCGCTTCCCACGTGTAAACCACCGGCTTGGTCGCGCCGCTTGGCGCAGCCTGAGCATTGAAGGTATAAGCGGTATCCGTAATACCCACGGTTGGACCATTGACACTCAGGCCGGTAACCGGAGTGCAGGCGGGCGGCGGTACGGTAATAGAGATGAGGTGCGTATCCATCACACTGCTCTCGCAGTTAGCTACCGTCACCGTGATCGTTTTCCACCCAGGCGTACTCCAGCTATATTCCACATCCTCTTGCGGTCCGGTATGCGGTGTTTGATCCGTCGCTTGCCAGGTGTAGGTGATGGGCGGCGTCGCCGTCGTCGGCAGGATGCTGGCATCGAAGGTGTAGACTGTATCGGTGACGCCGGCCGTCGCGCCGTTGATAGCCACGCTCGCGGCGGGATAGCACGGCGGCGGGCCGTAGGTAACAATGAGTTGCGCCGATTCTGCGGGCCTCCCATAGAAGCCGGCCATACCATCAGCAGTAGGGCGCAGCAAAACGCCATAATTGACCAGTGCGCCCGAATACCATCCTTCGACGATGTGGGTAACATTCCACCATGTCGAGGTCACACCATTCCACACCACTGCGGGATCGCCCTGGTTAGCCGAAGCCGGTTTGTTGTTCCACGTCACCCCCATCTCGCTCCAGGAAGCCAAAATAGCCTCTGGAGAAAAGGTAGCAGCGGTCGGCGCTTCGGGTGATTGCACCCGGTTATAGATGGGGAACAGACCTAACGACGCACTGATGATCGTGCTGCCAGCCGGTATACCGGATGTATCAAACTTAACCAAGCCGTATGCATCACCAAAAGGCGCAACTGTTCGACGTCCCATGTACAGTTCCGTATCGCTGCCATGGTTAACCGTAGGAAAAGCCTGATCCACGACAGTATCGGCCTGCAGAGTCAGCGTCGCCTGCCGCTGATAATACACAGTCAGGCGCGGCGGATTGGCGCCTTCACGGGAACTGAAGTAGCGCGAACCATTCGTCCCGAAATTGAAGATCAAGCACACACCGTTGTTGGTCAACGTCCCCGCGCGCCATTTCTGCACCATCGACGTAATATCCCACCGCCGCCAACTACCGTCGGGCGTCCCCTCCAGGACTTCATCCACCGTCGTGAAGGTCGGCTGATTATTCCAGGTGACACCGGTTTCGGTCCACGCGCCGGTGAGCGCCTGCGCTTTGATATCGAAGCCCGATCCACTGGTTTGAGACAATTCCAACGTCGCCGTTAAAATCACGGCATCGGAGGGCAGCGTGGCGAGGTCGAAGGCAACCAGGGTGCGATAACTGGCCGTACTCGGAATGGTCACATAACCAACACGCAGGCTGGAATTTGTGCCGTAATTGGCATCGGCGCTGGCGCTGCTCACATAACTGTCTTTCACAGCCGTAAACGTGCTTCGATAACTCGTTTCCTGTGCTGCACAAACGCCTGCCGGGCCCTCCGGCAAAGACGGCGATTGCGCCTGTACCGATTGCGCGGTCAAGAACCACACACCGGCCAACAGTAATAGACTTATCCACCAGAACGAACGCTTCATTCCCGTACCTCCTTACTATCATGGTTAACAAATACAAGATGGGAGCAGGTTCAGGCTTTATGATAGCCATGCGCCGTCATAAAAACGTCATAACCCCACGGCATCCATCTACATCGTTGCAAAATGGCAAACATTGCCCTTCAACTCGCTTCCAGGTATAATCAGCAGTAAGCCTTCAGCGATCAACTTTCAGCGTTCAGCCATAGCTGATAGCTGACGGCTAATCACTGACGGCTCAAACGATGACACACCTGGACATACGATTACTCGGATCACTACAAATCTCGCTGGACGGCGAACCGTTGACCGCCTTCGCCACCGACAAGGCCCGCGCCCTGCTGGCCTATCTGGTGCTGGATGTCGAGCACCCGCAGCGCCGCGATTTCCTCGCCACGCTGCTGTGGCCCGATCAGCCGGAAAACAAAGCGCGCCAAAACTTGCGCCAGACCTTGCTCTACCTGCGCCAATCGCTACGCGACGATACGTGCGCCGAGGGCCCCTTTCTGCTGGTGGACCGCGACACCGTGCAGTTCAACCCCGCCGCCGATTACACCCTGGACGTGACGCAGTTCGAGGCCCTCAGCGGCGCTTGCCGACAGCATCGCCACCGGCGGCTCGAAAGCTGCCTGCCTTGCCTGCAACGCATGGAGCGTATGGCGGAGTTGTATCGCGGGGAATTTCTGGAACACTTTTTCCTGGGCGACAGCACGCTCTTCGAGGAATGGGCCACGCTCAAGCGCGAGTGGCTGCACCGCGAGGACATCGAGGCGCTCTTCACGCTGACCGATTACCACACCCGGCGCGGCGAATCGGCCCGCGCACGGCAGTATGCCTGGCGGCAGGTACAACTGGAACCCTGGCGCGAGGAAGCGCACTGCCAACTGATGCGCCTGCTCGCCCTCGAAGGTGAACGCAGCGCGGCGCTGGCCCAATACGAAACCTGCCGCCGCATTCTGCGCCAGGAGTTAGGCGTCGAGCCGATGACCGAGACAATGGCGCTCTGTGAAGCGATCAAACGCGAAGAGATACGGCCCACACCGCCCGACAACGGCCTGCCAGTGCTCCCCACCCACTTCATCGGACGGGAGACCGAGTTAGCCGAACTTGCAGAATGGCTGGCCGCGCCGGATTGCCGCCTCGTCACCCTGGTT
>JAIOAS010000235.1 GCA_019873725.1 Chloroflexota bacterium
ACGGCTTTGGTGCAGCATCGCCTGGGTGTGGATGCCGTGGCGACATTGCACAATGATATATTACCTTTACTCCATATAGAATGGATTGATGTTGCCTTGCACAATCTAGGAGTGAACGCTTTGTTGACCCATCGCCAACGTCAGCTTAGTCTGGTGGACTGTACTAGCTTTGCCTTGATGCGGCATTTGGGTATTCGTCAAGTGTTTACCTTTGACCGTCATTTCGCTGAACAGGGATTTATCTGTCTCCCCTAACCCGGACAAGCCGGAACCAAAAAGGATTCACCGCAGAGTACGCAGAGAACGCTGAGCCATCTTTTATAATTTCTGCGCCCTCAGCGTGCTCGGCGGTAAATTTTCTGCCATTTGTGCAAGAATCTGACTGATAAGGTACTAAAAACGCCTATGGAAAGACCAATGAAAACAACTGTCATCGTCCCAACCTATAACGAAAAGGAAAACATAGAGTCGCTCGTCGCGCAGTTGCTCGCGCTGCCTGTTGCCTGCGACGTCATCGTCGTGGACGACAACTCGCCTGATGGCACCGGCGCCATCGCCGACCGCCTGGCAGGGGAGAATCCGGGGCGCGTTCACGTCATTCACCGCGCCGGCAAACTGGGATTGGGCACGGCCTACGTCGCGGGTTTCCACAAAGCCATCGCCGCCGGATACGATCTCATCGTCACCATGGATGCGGATTTTTCCCATCCGCCCAAAAACATCCCCGACATGGTGGCGAAGATTGGGCAAGGCTACGATCTGGTCATCGGCAGCCGTTACGTGCCGGGCGGCGCGGCGATCGAATGTACGCTGCCGCGCAAAATGCTCAGTTGGGGGGCGAATGCCTTCGCCCGAGTGCTGCTTGGTTTGCAAGCGCACGATACGACCGCCGGTTTTCGCTGTTACCGCCGCCAGGTCTTGGAATCCATCGCGCTCGATCAAATCTTTTCCAATGGCTACTCTTTCCTCATCGAGATGCTTTACCGCGTGCAACGTGCCGGTTGGAAAGTCGGCGAAGTGCCCATCATTTTCCAGAATCGCCAACAGGGCGTGTCCAAAATATCGCGGAATGAGATTGTGAAGGCGCTCTACACTGTCTTGCGCCTCTTCTACACGCGCCTGTTGGGGAAGGCGGCATGACTCCCGAACCTGAATTTCCTTTGGAACACATCCGCTGTAACCTGTGTGGCGCGGATGATTACAAGGTCCGCATTGCCTCAACGCTCGATCGCAAAAAACGCGCTGACTGGAATGCTTACGCCTGCACCAATGGCGGTTACGGTCATCATGGTCCCATCGTCATGTGCAAGCGGTGTGGATTTGTCTATGCTGACCCCAGACCCCAAAGCACGGAGGTACTCGACATCTACGAGGCCGTGCAAGACCCCCTGTACGTCGAAGAACGCGAGGGGCGCGTGTTGACCTTCGAGCACCATCTGCGACCGCTGGAGCGCTTTACCGGCCCGGCGAATGGCAGGCACTTGCTTGACGTGGGCGCGCACACCGGCGTCTTTGTGGACATTGCGAGCCGCCACGGGTGGGATGCCTGGGGCGTCGAACCGAGCACGTGGGCGGTCGAACAGGCTCGTGCGCAGGGCCTCCAGATGCACCTGGGCACGCTGGAAAACGCCGGTTTCCCCCCCGATTACTTCAGTGTGGTGACGATGTGGGATGTCATCGAACACGTGCCAGACCCCTTCGCCACTTTGCAAGCCGCCTGGCGAGTGCTTGAACCTGAAGGTCTGCTCGTCGTCCATACGATGGACATCGATAGCCTTTTCTCACGGCTCATGGGGCGGCGCTGGCCCTGGTATATGGAAATGCACCTGTTCTACTTCTCGCGCCGAACCTTGGCCGCTATGTTGAACAAGGCCGGATTTCAAGTGCGGTGGATGGGGGCGCAGGGGCGTTACCTGCAAGCCGGCTATCTGGCCAGCCGGGTGACGGCGCTGCTGTCGTGGGTTGGACGTCCCCTGGAACGTCTGGTGACGATGTTAAAGCTGCGTGAAGTGGCGCTGCGGGTCAATCTGGGTGACCTTTTCACCGCGTATGCGCAAAAAGTTGGCAATTGAGCCATGTTTGACAACAACTATCGCTATGCTATAATTTCCGTGGGTGTTGTAAACCTGTTGTGACTTCGTTCGTCTTACCGCCGGCGCTGACTTAACCGTAACGCTGGCGGTTGTGTTCTGTAAAGGGATGAATGAATAAAAACTGTGCTACGGATTGAACTAAGGAGGCACAAACGAAATGAGAAACAAAAGTATAAAAGTATTGGGGGCACTGCTGGTGTTGGTACTGACCTTGTCCACACAGATTTTGGTGCCGTTGGTGGCGGCGCGCGAACTACAGACGCTCCCCCAGCAAGATGCTGGAAACCTGCTGGTGAACCCGGGCTTTGAGGGTATTGGCCGACCTATGGACAACGCCTCGTTCAACCCCAACAACTGGACGCGCGATACGTTCACCGGCGTGCAGTATGGCGAAATTTATACGCCGGAAGGGTGGGTTACCTGGTGGCAGGAAGGGGAGTATGGCCGTCCAGAGTGTAAAGTCACCTATAAAGAACCGCCATTCCTGGACCCCATGCGCATTTATACCGGCTATCACGCCGTCATGTGTTTTACCTTCACGCGCCGGCAAAACGCCGGTCATTTTCAAGTGGTGCGTAACGTTGCCCCGGGAACGGTGCTTGAAGCCTCTTACTACGCTCATGCGTGGTCATGTAACGAGGATGCCGATCCGGCTTTGTCCTGCGGCGATCCTTATGCTTTCTACTTCCGGGTTGGCGTTGACCCTAACGGGGGGACAGACCCCTTCAGCCCGAACGTTGTCTGGAGCGCTCCTTACTATTACTATGACAAATTCGGGCTGGTCGGCCCACTGCAGGTCACTGCCGGATCGACCGGTGCGGTGACATTCTTTACGAACTACTACGGCAAGTGGCAAAACAAGCACAATGATGCGTATGCTGATAACCTGGTCTTGAAGGTGGTGTCGCAGGGTACGCCACCCACATCAACGCCTGAACCGCCACCGCCAACCTCGCAGGTGCAGCCCACGCCTGCTCCCATCGTCCCTAAATCTACACCGACCCCCCGTCCTGATGGCGCGGTGGTGCATGTCGTCGTTGCCGGCGATACGATGTTTGGCCTGGCGATCCAGTATGGTGTAGACCTGGATGAATTGCGGCGTCTCAATGAGGGTAACGTTATCAACGATTTCCTCGTCGTGGGGCAGGAAGTAATTATCTCTGGGGCGCCAGCGCCCACGGCAACGCCTCAGCCGCAGCCTGAGACGCCGACCGAGCCAGCGCCCGCGCAAACATCTGAGCCGGCTCCCGTCGGCAATCTCCCGGCCGCACCTGCCACTAACACCGCCTCGCTATGTGTGTTGGCCTACTATGATGCCAACAACGACATGTTCCGTCAGGATGGCGAAATGGCATTGCCGAATGCTCAAATCACCCTTATCGGAATGTCGGGGCCGGCAGGAACCTACAAGACGGATGGAATTTCCGAGCCGTACTGTTTCCAGAACCTTGAGCCGGGCAACTACCAGCTACGTCACACGCCGCCTCCTGGGTACAAACTCACCGATACGGGGCAGTGGAATATTCCGCTGAACGCCGGGCAGGTTTCTTCACTCAACCTGGGTTATGCGCAAGACAAGGGCGCTACCGCGGGAACCGAAACCACCCCAGCGAATCCTGAGACGCCTGCCACAGCCGAGGCTACCAAAGAAAACGCACAGCCTGGTAGCATTACTCGTGTGCTCAACACGGTTTTGCGTATCACCGGCATCATTGTCGTGGTGCTGGCAATCGCTGTAGGAGCGCTTTTCTTCCTGTCGCGCCGGACAATGTAATCTCTTTCGCCAATAAAACGAACAGGCCATCGAAATCTCGATGGCCTGTTTGTTGTAGGGCTATTATGGTGCGTGCGCCTGGTTAAACGCTGCTACCATTCTTCTTCTTCATCTTCGTCTTCTTCTTCTTCCCATTCCAGATCGTCTTCATCTTCCTCTAGCTCATCCAGGGCATTGTCGTCATCCTCAAAATCAAAGACGGCTTCGAGTTCCAGGGGATTGACATCCACAACTTCGAGTTCAATGCCGCACGCTTCGCAGAAGATCCGATCCCACCGTTCCAGGTCGGGTGGGATGGTTAATTTGCTGTTACATTCGGGACATCGCGCCATTTTCTTGCTCCTGTAAAAATGAATGCAGCCAATCTCACCTTTGACTATAACGAAAATTCGGATAATGTCAATATTTTGACTTTTCTTCTGACAGTGCTAAGATTAACCACAAGCCAGTTATCATGCATTTATCCGTTTATTATCATCATTCGAGCTATTGATCTTTAAGGAGAAATTATTCATGGAGATAACCTTTATACTCCGTATTGTCGGCCTCATTATTTTCGGTTCAGCAGGAGCAGCATTAGGTATTCAGATTACTGAAATTCCATCAATCCCTCAAGCGATTCATCTTTATGTCACTATCGCCGGTGGCGTCATTGGCGCGCTCTTCGGCTTTATTTTCATGCCCAGGTTGACGCTCAAACCGTTTACGGGACTGCGCCGTGCCATTCAACAGCTCCCGGCCCCTGTCATCTTTTCGGCGGCGGCGGGCCTGTTTTTGGGGCTGGCTTTGGGCGCTATTGCGGCTTACCCCTTATCGCTGCTGCCGCGTCCCTTGGGGCAGTTTCTCCCTTTCCTCGGTGCGGCTGCCTTTGGCTATATCGGTTTGACGGTCACCACAATGCGCCCTGACCTGTTGCAGGGGTTGCGGGAACGCCTTTTTCACGGCGAGACCCTGACCGTTACGAAGAGTGCGCCGGAAGGACAATGCAAACCGGCAGTGCTGCTGGATACCAGTGTCATCATCGACGGGCGGATTGCCGATATTTGTCGCACCGGTTTTATTCAGGGCGAATTGATCGTGCCGCTGTTTGTGTTAAACGAATTGCAGCACGTGGCCGACTCTGCCGACACTTTGCGCCGCAACCGGGGACGGCGCGGCCTGGAAATCCTGCGCCAGTTGCAAGAGGAATCCCCCGTTCCGGTGCGTCTCACCGATGCTGACGTTCCAGGCGTGCGTGAGGTGGACGATAAGCTCATCGCATTGGCGAAAGAGCTGGGCGGCTCCATTCTCACCAACGACTACAACCTCAACCGCGTGGCCGAGCTTCAGGCTGTGCCTGTGCTCAACGTCAACGAACTGGCGAATGCTGTCAAGACGGTCCTGCTCCCGGGGGAGAGTTTCACGATTCACGTCCTGCAGGCCGGCAAAGAGCAGAACCAGGGGGTGGGGTACCTGGACGATGGGACGATGGTGGTGGTCGAAGAGGGCATGCGCTACATCGGTGAAACCATCGACGTGACCGTGAGCAAAATCCTGCAAACGGCAGCCGGACGGATGATCTTTGCCCGGCCCGGCAACGGTGAATAATCGGAGAACTGTGGGGTATGGCGCTCAAAGTCTACAACTACCTTAGCCGCGAACTGGAACGCTTCAAGCCGTTGCGCCCGGAACACGTCAACATGTATGCCTGTGGGCCGACGGTCTACGATCACGCTCATCTCGGTCACGCCAAGACCTACGTGGCTATGGATGTTATTGTGCGTTACTTGCGCTATCTTGGTTACAACGTTCGCTATGTGCGTAACTTCACCGATGTGGGCCATTTGCTGGATACCGGCGAGGATCGTATCAGCCGGGGCGCGCGCCGCGAGCGGGTCGAGCCGATGGAGCTGGTGGAGACCTACATCAACAGTTTCAACGATGACATGGATGCCCTGGGTGTCATCCGGCCTAATATCACCCCGCGTGCGACGTGCCACGTGCCTGAAATCATTGTATGGGTTGAGGACCTGCTCAGTCAGGGCTATGCTTACGAAGTGGACGGGAACGTCTACTTCTCCGTCGAGAAGTTCCCGGAATACGGCAAGCTCTCGCAACGGCAGGTGGATGAGCAGCAAGCCGGTGCGCGCGTGGAAGTGCGCGAGGACAAGCGCCATCCCGCCGACTTTGCGCTCTGGAAACGCGCCGCTTCCGAACACTTGATGCGTTGGCCCAGCCCGTGGGGTGAAGGCTACCCCGGCTGGCACATCGAGTGTTCGGTGATGGCGACTAAATATCTGGGCACGACCTTCGACATTCACGGTGGGGGGCTGGAAAATATGTTCCCCCACAACGAGTGCGAAATCGCGCAGGCTGAGGCTCGCAACGCCGCACCTTTTGCCAATTACTGGTTGTTGGTTGGCTCACTAACGGTCAACGGCGTGAAGATGAGCAAAAGCCTGGGCAACTTCCTCACCATCAAAGATGCTCTCAGCCTGTATTCTGCCGAGGCGATCCGCTATTTCATCCTCAGCAGTCATTACCGCGGGCCGGTTGATTTCAGCCGTGATGCCCTGCAGGCGGCGCAGCGCGGCGTTGGCCGTTTGCATAACACGGTGCGCAAGCTCCGTTATGCGATGAAGGATGCAGCTTCGGCGGCCGGGACGGCGGTACTGGCCCAGGTTGGCGGTCTGGATGAGTACCGCGAGGACTTCCAGGCGGCGATGGATGACGATTTCAATACGCCGCAAGCGCTGGCGATATTGTTCGAGCTTGTCAAAGAAGTCAACCGACACCTGGATGAAAACTCACGGCACGCGATGGGAACGTTAGCCGCTATGGACCGCATCTTCCGTGACCTGGGCGGGAAGGTCCTGGGCATTGTGCCCGACAATCTGGAAGAGCGCGAAGGTGGGGCAACCGTCGCGGGTCTGGTGGAGTTTTTGTTGGAACTGCGACAGCAAGCCCGGGAGTCGCGGGATTGGAGTCGGGCGGATCTCATTCGCAGCCGCATGGCAGAGTTGGGAATCCTTATCGAAGACGGCCCCGACGATACGACGTGGCGGCTGGCCTGATGAGGTAACGCCCGTGCGCGAGTGGCTCTTCGGGCGGCAGGCGGTCCACGAATCGTTGCGCGCCGGACGCCGGCAACCGGTGCGCTTGCTTTTGCTAGAAGGCGTCGCCCGCGCG
The DNA here is from genome assembly GCA_019873725.1 of Chloroflexota bacterium. Lineage (GTDB taxonomy): Bacteria > Chloroflexota > Anaerolineae > B4-G1 > SLSP01 > DSWT01. The sequence goes on from JAIOAS010000235.1 coordinate 7,036, forward strand.
CCCATCATCGACGACATTACGGCGGCGGCGCAGCAACGCCGCATCCCCATCGAAAAATGTTCACGCCAGGTGCTCGACCGCATCTTGGGTCACGAGGAACACCAGGGCGTGGCGCTGGAAACCTCCGCTTATCCCTATGCCGACATTCCGGCAATGCTCAACCTGGCGCAGGCCCGGCGGGAACCGCCGTTGCTCCTCTTGCTCGATTTGATCCAGGATATCCACAACCTGGGCAGCCTGCTCCGCACCGCCGAGGCGGTGGGGGCCCACGGCGTCGTCATCCAGGAGCGCCGCGCGGCGGGCGTCACGCCGGCGACCGTCAACACCTCATCGGGGGCGGTGGAACATCTCCTCGTGGCGCAGGTGACCAACCTGGTGAAAGAGATCGAGCGGTTGAAGACGGCTGATCTGTGGATTGCCGGCCTGGAAGACGCACCAGGGGCGCGGCCCTACACGACGACAAACATGATTCTACCGCTGGCGATCGTCGTGGGGAGTGAGGGGGCGGGATTACGGCGTCTGGTCCGCGAGCGTTGTGATTGGCTGATGTCCATCCCCATGCGTGGGCGGATTAATTCACTCAACGCTGCCGTCGCCGGTTCGTTGGCCCTCTACGAAGCCTTGCGCCAACGCAGCTCATAGTTCCAACACCATCTGCATCAATGGGCGGTGCAGCTTGAATCCCACGTCGTACAACGCTTGCGCTAACGGCGCTTGATCGGCGACGAGCGCGATCACCGGCCATGGTGGGAAACGGCGCGTTGCGGATAGCGCCTGCGCTATCACAGCCTGCGCGCCCGTCTCTCCTGTCTGCGGATGGGCGAGGATGTCCCACACGTGAAACCGGTTGCGCCGGTCAGTTTTGACGCGCAAAGCCAGTTGCGGCTCAGTCTCACCGTACAGCCAGGCCCCCTCGTGCTCGCCGGAAAACCACAGATCGAGTTTACGCTCAAAGCCGCCGTAGGTATACTCGTCGGGCCGGATTTCGAGCACCCACTTCTGGCGGCGGCTGTAGATCTCGT
>JAIOAS010000236.1 GCA_019873725.1 Chloroflexota bacterium
CAGGAAGGAGATGTATCTCAAAGTGGAACTGGATTATAGAGGCTCACTCTATATTCCCGGCCACATGAAATACGGAGGGCTATATCCGCAGTCCAGATAACCGTTAGGCTGTTCGTTCAATCGTGACCCGATTTGGACGCAGATTGTGTCAGGCGATAAACGTAAGCAAAGCGCTTGCGTGGCTGACGGGACGTATTATACTCGCAATCAGGCGGCCTGTTTCATGCGGTTGGAAGCCCGTGTCCGCGCGGGTGGGGGAGATTCAAGCGGACACGGCTTCGCCGCCGGCACTCGGAGGGGAAACGCGCACAAGCAGGTCTGCTCTCGAAGTGGAAACGCCGCAGACGCCGCGCGGCTTAAGCTGGCGTTGGGCGGCTGTTTCGCCAGTACGAACTCGACTTTTGCAGTGCCCTGACTCAGACAGGGCGAACTTTAACAAGCAGATAATCGGAATGCAACTATTGCCACGTTGACCAAATGGCATACCATGAGCCACATATCTCAAAAGTAATTCCGGCTAACCGAAAGCCGGCTTGAAGTCGAACAGACTGTCCACGAAGCTGATGTGTCGTGGGCGGAGGCGCGGTGTTCGTTGGCCTGCTGCTCGAGTGCGCTGCCATTGCAACATAGCCAGCGGTGCGCGCAAGAACTCTCGACTGAAGCGTCGCAGTTCCATGACCGCGTACTCGGCTTGACCCATCCACTCGGCCGCCCAGTGTTGGAATTGCCGGAGCAGGATGTAGCCGATCAGGGTCAGGGCGATGTGCACCTTGACAAGGTTCAAGTGAGTGGTGGGGAAGCGTCCCAGGGCGTATTGGTTGTTCATCTGCTCGAAGAAGTCTTCTACGCTCCACCGCCAGCTATACAGGGCGACGACTTGGTCTGGGTCATATTCGTCTGCCGACAGGTTGGTGAGGTAGGTAAAGATGACCGGCGCTCGGCGGTATACCACCTTGCCGCATGCGTCGCGTTGAGGCTTGCCGTCGGCTTGGCGTACCACGCGCCAGCCCAGTTTCTTCCAGGCGATCAAGCGGAAGACCCCACCGGTACGCAGAGTCACCGTGGTGTCTGCTACCCGCTCATTGGGCAAAACGCGCTGCCAGGCTGAAGGGGGAAGGCTGGCAACGGCGGCCTGCACGGTGGCAAAGTTCTTGCCTGGAGTGACCAACTGCTCCCCTGCGCAATCGAGCTGCCTGAAATGGGCTTGTGACCAGAAGCCTTTGTCGAACAGGACACACCCCAGCTGGTCGAGCCCCAACGTCTGTTTGGTCTGTTCGACCAACTCGACCAGGTACTCGGCATCCCCTTTGGGGGCACCCGCGGCGGTCGTCGCCCCAGGCGTGTGCAAGACGAACGCCAGGGGACAGCGGCTCTCCACCTCGAACAGGACATACAGCTTGTAGCCGGTGATCACCTGATTGGTGGTATGGTCGAAGAGCCGTTCCTGGCTCTCAAACTGGCCGAAGAGTTCCAGCAACGTGGCGTCCACCGCGCCGATCAGACGGGTACGGCGGCCCTTGATGCACAAGCGATGGCGCAGGGCACGCCGCGCCAGGCGTTGCTGGAGGACAATCACCCGCTCGGGGTCGAGCTCCTGCAAAAAGTTACGCAACGTCTGGCTCGTCGGAGCAACGACGACGCCGGTGGAGTTCACCGGCTCACTGCCGTCCTCCCAGTAGGCGTTGCGCAACTCGCCGCCCAACGCTTCGAGCGTCTCGGCCTGGGTATCGAAGCGACGGAGGTAGGCGGCTACCAACTCGCGCAGGCTGTAGCCGTTCTCGGCCAGCGGTTCTGACAGGGCGGCTTCGAGTTCGGCGAACACCCCTTGCCAGAAGACGAAGGTCAAGAAGGCGCTAAAGCCGTGGGCTTGTCCCATCTCCAGCGCCAACGGGTCGAAGGTGTGGGCGGCAATGGCCCGTTCCAGGTCGGCCTCGTTCAGACGGTCGAGTTGCCACTCGGCGCGCAACAGGTCCTTGCAGCGCGCGTACAGGCGGGCGCGCCGTTCCGGGCCGATGACGCGGTGGAACTCGGCCAGCCGTTGGGGATGGCAGGTGCTCGACAGGCCCAGGGCACGGCGCAGGCAAGCGTATTGGGGTTGCTCGACCATCTCGCAGAGCACCGCGTCGGGAATGCCCAACACGTAAGCCTAAAACGAGAGTTGGGCGCGCGCCAGCAGGGAGTAGCACGCACCGGGACGCTCCCAACACCCTTGCAGTTCGACCAGGATGGGGTCGTGAGCCAGCCGGCAGCGCAAGGCGCGCACGGCCTCGAGTAGCCGGGCGCGTCCCCGCCAGGGTTGCCGCCAGGCACTGCTGGCCAATCCCAATAACAAGGCCAGGCACAACGCGGCCGGACGAAAGTTGTCAAGGTGCAGGGTTTCAAAGAGCGTGTCCGGTGCACGCTCCGAACCGGCGTAGGTTTCAATTGGCTGCATCGCATTCCTCCGTTGGCAGTTTGGATACTATTCTGCCACCAAATTGCGATAACCGCCAGTCCCGGCCTGCTGCTTAGCCGGAATTACTTTTGGGATGTGTGAATAAAGGAAGTGTTAAAAAATATCCCCGATGCCAAACTGATTAATCTGTAAACTGTCGAGTCTCGTAAAGTCGTATCCACCGCACATTAACAACGTTTCATAAAGTCGTATCAGGACAGGGTGAGTTTACCTGCGACGCCGAAAACCGCCTGACGACCATAAGCGGCGCCACCAGCGCCACCTATCTACGACGGGGCCTGCTCAGAAGCAGGGACGGCCACCGCGTCAAATCCGTAATGGGCGGCGTGACGACGTACTACGTGGGCAACTACTACAAGTACGTCAACAGCAACACGACGAAGAAATATTACTACGCCGGCGGTCCGCGGGTGGCGATGCGCCGGGGAAGTAGTACGCTGTATTATCCCTGGTGTGACACGCGCTTCACCTCCGGCACCCCCCGATGAGCTGTCAGCACAAACCGCCGCAGACGCCATCGTTCACGGCGGTTCATCCGCTTCTCAAGCACTATCCGCGTCGCCACGCGGCCGTTTTTCTGCAGCGTCTTGAGTGGCAAAACGGCGGAAATGCGGTACTATCCGTGTGGCGAAACGCGCTATGGCGATGCGCCGATGGATTTCCGCTTCACCGGACAGCGCGAAGTGGACTTGGGATGGTATGATGATGGGGGGATGTGAGAGCTTGCCGGACAGGGAAAACAGCACGATTACGCAGGCCGGGGTACTCGTCGTGGCCGCTTATGTCGCGGCGCAGATGCTCGCCGACATCGGCAGTCTCAAAATCGCCTGGCTGGCGGGCTTCAGCATCGACGGCGGGACGTTCATTTACCCGTTCACGTTCACGCTGCGCGATATGGTGCACAAGCTGCTCGGACGCACGGCAGCGCGCACGCTCGTCATCGCGGCGGCGGTGATCAACCTGGTGATGGCGGGATTCTTTGCCCTGGTGAGCGCATTGCCGCCCGATCCAACATGGCCGTTGCAAGACGCCTTCGCGGGCGTGCTCGCGCCGGTGTGGCGGATCGTCATCGCCAGCATTGTCGCCGAGGTGCTCAGCGAGCTGTTGGACACGGAAGTTTATCACCTGTGGGTCACGCGAATCACGCGCCGCTACCAGTGGGCGCGCGTGCTCATCAGCAACGGCCTCAGCGTGCCGCTGGACAGTCTGGTGTTCTGTTGGGCGGCGTTTGGCGGCGTGCTGCCGGGCGCTGTCGTCTGGTCGATTTTCTGGGCCAATGTGCTCGTCAAGGGACTGACGACGCTGGTTGGTTTGCCGGCGATTTATCTGGTCAAGGGGGAATAATTATTGGAAGAAGAAAATGTACAAGTGACCCTTTCGCGTGACGACGATGCGTCGTTGGCGGTCATCGAGCAATTTCTGGCCGAGAGCGGCGGGGCGGTCATCACCGAGGGTGAAACCGCTGTCGATTGGCACGCTGAGGTGTTGCCGGAGGGCCACCGCTCAGGGTTTGTGGCGATCATCGGGCGGCCTAACGTGGGGAAATCCACGTTGGTCAATGCGTTGGTCGGGCACAAAATTGCCATTGTGTCGCCCAAACCGCAGACAACACGCACGCGCATCACCGGCATCGTCACCGAGCCGGATTATCAGATGATTTTCATCGACACGCCGGGGATTCATCAAAAGCCAGGCCATAAGTTGAACGTGCTGATGATCGAGCAGGCTGTCTCCGCCATCCCCAACGCCGACGTGGTGCTGTTTGTTGTCGATGTGGCGGTCGCGCCGCGGGAAGAGGATGCGCACATCGCGCAGTTGTTGGCGGCACGGGCGGCGCGCGAAGATTCGCGCCAACATCCCGTGATTTTCGTCCTCAACAAGATGGACGCATTGCCGATAGAGCAGGCCGAAGCGCGCATTGCGAGCTATTGGGCGCTGTTGCCCGACTACGCCGACTCGATCCCCATCAGCGCGCTCAAGGGGACGAACCTGGACTTGCTGCGGGAGCACATTCTGCGCTTTTTGCCCGAAGGTCCGCGCTACTATCCCGGCGACCAGATCACCGATCAGACCGAACATCAGATCGCGGCGGAACTGATCCGCGAGGCGATGTTGCACTACACACACCAGGAAGTCCCCCACGCGGCGGCGGTCTTCGTGGAGGATTATCACGAGCGCGAAAACGGCGTGCTCTACATCTCGGCGACCATTTGGGTGGAGCGCGAGACGCAGAAACCTATCGTCATCGGCAAACAGGGCCAGCGCCTCAAGCAAATCGGCACGGCAGCCCGCGCCGAACTGGAGCGCTTTATCGGCGGGAAGGTCTACCTGGAGTTATGGGTCAAAGTGCAGCCGCAGTGGCGTGACCGCGATGGGCGGCTGCGCGAACTGGGATTTTAACGCGTCTACATAGCTTTGTTTCACCACAGAGACACGGAGATCACGGGGATTTTTCTCTGTGTACTCTGTGTCTCAGTGGTTAACTATACTCAGTAATCTAATTTTGCTTGGTCTGGATCGCCAGATCCAGACCAGAACGGGGATCTGACGATCCCCCTGGAGCATTTGGGGTTCTACTGACACTACGCTGTTAGCACCTCGACGCCGTCCGGCGTCACCAGCACCGTGTGTTCCCATTGGGCGGAGAGTGAGCCGTCGGCGGTCACCGCGGTCCAGCCGTCGCTCAACGTCCGTATCTGGTAATCGCCCGCGTTGATCATCGGCTCGATGGTGAACACCATACCGGGGACCAGTTCCACGCCGGTGTGCGGCACACCGTAGTGTGTCACATCCGGGGCCTCGTGGAAGTAAATGCCGGTCCCATGCCCCACGAAGGCGCGCACGACCGAGTAGCCGTGGCGTTCGGCGTGCTGCTGGATGGCGTGTCCGATGTCGCCGATGCGGTTGCCCGGTTTCACCTGCGCGATGCCCAACTCCATACACTCGCGCGTCACCTGCACCAGTTTCCGCGCCGCCGGTGAGACCTCCCCGATCAAAAACATGCGGCTGGAATCACCGTAATAGCCGTCGAGGATCGTCGTCACATCGACGTTGAGGATGTCACCTTCGCGCAGCACCCGGTCTGGACTGGGGATGCCGTGGCAGATGACTTCGTTGATCGAAGTGCACACGCTTTTGGGATAGCCGCGATAGTGCAACGGCGCAGGGATGGCGCCGTGGGCGATGGTCATCTCGTGGACCCACGTGTTGATCTGTTCGGTGGTGATGCCGGGGCGGATACGTGGGGTGATGGCATCCAGAATGTCGCGGGTCAGGCGGCAACTTTTGCGGATGCCGGCGATCTGCGCTTCGTTCTTGATGATAATCTCGCGTTTGTTCGCCAGCTTTTGCCGGCGGCTATACGCCTGTGCGACGTTCTGCGTCGTCTCTTCGAGGGGATCTTTCTTCGTATTTCGTAACCAGCTCAAACCGTTTCGTTTCTGCATCGTTGTCCTCTCTGTTATAGTAGACAGTAGACAGGGTTTCCCCGTCTGCCGTCTACTGTGTACCGTCTACTGCCCTCCGCGCTTCCCAGAAGGCGGCACGATAGTCGGCGAAAGCGCCAGCCAGGATGGCGGCGCGACATTCGGTGATGATGGTGAGCATCGTGTGCAGGTTGTGGATGGTCAGCAGGGTGGCCCCCAGGATTTCCTTGGCGGCGAACAGGTGGCGGATATAAGCGCGGCTGAAGTGTTGACAGGCGTAACACGCGCACGTCGCGTCGAGCGGCGCGGGATCGTCGGCGAAGCGGGCGTTGCGCATGTTGAGCTTCCCTGTTTTGAGGAGCGCCTGCCCGTTGCGGGCAACGCGCGTCGGCAGCACGCAGTCGAAAATGTCGATGCCGCGCGCCACGCCTTCCACCAGGTCCTCCGGCGTGCCCACACCCATCAGATAGCGCGGCTTGTGCTCCGGCAGCAGTGGTGCGGTTGCGTCCAGTGTGGCGTACATCTGCGCTTTCGTCTCGCCTACCGAGAGGCCACCGATGGCGTAGCCGGGGAAATCCAGCGCGGTGAGGAAGGCGACGCTCTGTGCGCGCAGTTCGGGGAAGATCCCCCCCTGCACGATGCCGAAGAGGGCCTGATCCGGGCGGGTGTGCACGGCTTTGCATCGTTCGGCCCAGGCGTGGGTGCGGGCCAGCGCGCGGACGTTGTAATCGTAGTCGGTGGGGGGCGCGCACTCGTCGAGCACCATGGCGATGTCCGCGCCGAGGTTCTGCTCGATCTCGATCACCCGCTCCGGCGTGAAGCGGTGCTGCCGCCCGTCGATGTGCGAGCGAAAGGTCACGCCGTCGTCGTCGATGGCGCGCAGCGGGGTCTGCCCTCGTCCGCCGCCCAGACTGAACACCTGAAAGCCGCCGGAATCGGTGAGCAGCGGGCCATTCCAGCCCATAAAGGGATGCAGGCCGCCCAATGCCGCGATGCGCTCGTCGCCGGGCCGCAGGTACAGGTGATACGTGTTCGCCAGCAACAGCACCGCGCCGACCTCCCGCAACTGCTGCGGCGTCACCGCTTTGACGGTCGCCTGCGTGCCGACAGGCGCGTAGATCGGCGTCGGCAGTGGGCCGTGGGCGGTGTGAAACACGCCTGCCCGCGCCGGTCCATCCGTGGCGAGTATGTCGAAGGTGAATAATGTTGTCATTCTGTGTATGGCCTCAACCCTGTGCCATCATACCACAACCAAACCAATCGCCAAGTGGGGAGGATGCAAGATGCAGGATGCAAGATGCAGGATGTTGGAAACTCGACGGTCGGCACGTAATTGACAACGCTTAACGTTTAATGCGCAACTCGCCATTCGTAATCCGTGATTCGCTTGTCGCCGGTGATCACTCCTATCTCACCGCAGAGCGCGCTGAGACCGCAGAGAAACATAATAAGTAAGCTTTCTCTGCGTGCTTTGCGACCTCTGCGGTGAATAATGCATTGCGCGCATCCTGCACGATGTGGGTAATCACCAGGCTTGGGTATACGACAGATTATTGGAAATAAAAAGATGACCGTTTGAAAATTCCCCTTGCATTGCTGTGGCCGGTCTCTGACCGTGCCACCGCAGGCCCAGGTAATGGGTTGAGCGGGGGCGGTCGGAGACCGGCCCGAGCGATTCCCAATAATTTGTCCTATACCCACCAGGCTTGTCTCTCTCGTGTTTTTGGGTTAAGATAGGGAGCAGGATGCAGGCTGCAAGAAACTCAGTTTGCCATTCGCCATTCGTAATTTGCTGATTCTTCAGGAGGGTAAGGACATGAACAAACGTCGTGTCGTATGGCTGGTAGTTTTGAGCCTGATGGGGTTGGCTTTGGCATGCAACATGCCGGGCAGAACGCCTACGCCGGAGCCCGTGGCGGAAGAGACGCCGGTTGCACCGGCGGCGCCGATAGTGACGGCGACAATGACCCTGCAACCGGTCGCCGCTTTGCCTTCGTCAACGCCTACCGAAGCGCCTGATGTTGCCGGTGAAAGCGGCTGTGTGTTGCGCGCGGCTTACGTCGCCGATGTGACGATCCCCGACAACACCAAACTGGAGAAGAACCAGGCGTTCATCAAAACGTGGCGGATTCGTAACAGCGGCACGTGCACCTGGGGCGAA
>JAIOAS010000237.1:0-4597 GCA_019873725.1 Chloroflexota bacterium
GTTGGCGATCCCCAACCAGAGCAGCGCGCCTGGTACGTGTTCGAGATACAGGGCAAAGTCCTCATGGGCATAGGGATATAAGGAGTGAAACTGCCAGACGTTCTCCGCTCCAACCACACTTTCGAGCAGCGGCAGCACTTCGCGCACAATGGCCGCATCGTTCACCAGCAATGGATTGCCCAAGGACGAGGTCAACACGTAGGACACGCCCGACTCGGCAGTGACAGCGTCCAGAACTGCGCGAATATGGGCGCGCATAGTCTCCTGCGCTGCGGTGGAGGCGAAACTCGCCAACACCAACAGACAATCTTCCAGACCGGGGAAATCGGTGAGCGGCCAGCAGCTCACCAGCATCTCGCGCTCGGAGACCTCGCCGGCGCGCATCGCCCGCACGAGCGCCTCGAACGCCTCGAGGGAGGTCGGCGGTGGATTGATGTGCGTGCGTAGAGCGGCGGCAGCGCGCGTCATGGCCACCTTGAGGTTCTCCGGCGGACCGTAAAAACGCACGATGAATTCCTCCATCCCGGCCAGACACACCTCTGTCGCCAGGCCAATCGTCCCCACAGGGATCGGAAAAGTGTGCAGCGCGAAAATGACGTCCGGCAGAGGCTTGCCAAGCACGTCCTCCGCCAACATGGCGCGCGCCCCTTCCATGGATTCTTCCGCCGGTTGGAAAATGAAGCGGACCGTCCCGGCAAGCACATCGCGCAGCGCCGCGAGCGTCTCGGCCACACCGAGCGCCACCGTCATGTGAACATCATGCCCGCAAGCGTGTTTGACGCCCAGCACCAGCGAGCGATAGTCCGTCTCCAACGCATCCTCGATGGGCATGGCGTCCATGTCGGCGCGATAGGCCACGCCGGGGCCGGGATGCGCGCCCTGCAACACGCCCACCACGCCGTGCCCCCCCACCCCCGTCTGCACGGCGAGGCCCAGCTCGCGCAGCCGATCGGCGATCACCTGCGCCGTGCGCTCCTCCTCACCGGATAGTTCGGGGTGCATGTAAAAATCGCGCCGCGTCTGCACCAACTTTGGACGCAACGCTGCGATATGCTCCGCCACACGCGCATATAGAGGAAAAATCATGATGCGTATTATAGAAACGCGAGAGAGGATGTCAACTACTGCGGGGAAAGAAAGCGTGAACTATCGCCGGATCGTCAGACCCGCCGGGGCTACACTGCTTCCGGCGACAGTTCCAGATTGACGAGGGCGTCTTCCAACGTCTCGGTGATTTCGAAAAGCGTATCCAACCGCATCATTTCATAAAACACGCGGATGGGATTGCCGATCGGGCAAACCAACCGGACACTGCCGCCGACCTCCTGCGCGCGCTTGAGCAGATGCAGCAGGGGATAATCGCCGTCCGCGTCCACCACCCGCACCGCCGTCAGATCGACGATGAAGTGCGTCGCCCCGTCGGCCACCAGTTGGTTCAACTGCGCCATCAAAGACGGCGCATTGAAGATATCCATCCGCTCGCCCACGGTCACAATCGCGCAATCCCGTAGCGTTTCCACGGAGGCAACCGTCACTTCTGGCTCCATTTTATACATTGGCGGCCTCTCAGTTCCCACTCCCACCCAGATCGGAAATGTTGGAACGGCAAGAAAGTCATTGACCCAATTTCCCGTCGAGATCGCAGGAGTTTGGAGAAAACCATAATTCTCGCGTCCCTCATCCAGCTCGATTGCCGTTAAGCATGTGTTTGACAGCACTTTTCAACCCCTCTACTGTGATCGGCGGCACCAGACACGTGTTGGCGCCGGCCTCAATCGCCTGCCGGCTCACTTTTTGATCTCCGTCCAGGGCCAACATCAGAACAGGAACTTTTTGATAACGGACATCCGCGCGCAACCGTTGCACCAACGTTGCGCCATCCATTTCCGGCAGCGCGAAGTTCGCCACCACCAGCTCCACACCGATAATGTCGTCCAGCAGTCCCAGGGCTTCATCGGCACGCCCGGTCGTGATGACCGTGTGCCCATCGAGCTGCAGCAGATCCCGCAATGCCGGCCGCATCAGCGGACTTCCTTCGATGACTACAATAAGCGCCATTCGTTCACTCCTCAATCCTGCACGATCAGACTCAGTCAAAGACTAAAAAAGTCTCAGCCCATCACAATGGCTCAAGCAAACGCCTCGTGAGTTTTTTAGTCTGGGTTCCGCCCATTTGACTTGCATCAACACGGACGTAAACTGACTGTATGACTATCTAAATCCTAACACAGATTGGGGGAATGGCGGTTAAAGTCATGTTTCAGGATGGTTACCACACATAGACCATAAAGTGACGAAAATAACGGAGAAACGGGGGAATCTATGCGGCCCTTCGAAATTGGTAGTGTTTTAATCAACCTGGTGAGCGTTGTGTGGATATGGACGCCGGCGCTGGCAAAACGACGCACGGCAATAGCGATTTTGGCAGGCATCGGCGGATTTCTGATGATGATCCACCTGCTTTTCGAGGGATACCGGTGGCAAATGCTGCCGATTTACGCGGTGACTGCTGGCGTGCTGGTCGCTTGCCTGCGCACAGGCCACAAACGCGCAACCAAACTGAGATATGCCGGACTGATCCTGACGCTGACGGGGCTGGCTCTCGGCGCCGCGCTACTGATCCTGCTGCCTGTGCCACGCTTCCCACGTCCTGATGGTCCCTTTACAATTGGAACCGTCACTTATCACTGGGTTGATTCTAACCGTACAGAGACCTACGGGGACACGCCCGGTGGCCCGCGCGAACTCATGGCCCAGGTGTGGTATCCCGCCGAGCCGAGCGGCGGGCGCCCCGAACGCTGGCTGGCCGGCGGCGTCACGACCAGCCGGGCGATGGCGGCCTGGAGCCGCTTCCCGCCCTTCCTCATCGATCAGACCGCGCTGGCCTACACGCACGCCTACGCGGGCGCGCCCATCTCCGATCACCAGGATGTCTATCCGGTGATCGTGTACGTGCACGGTTGGGGCGGTTTCCGCAACATCAACCCCGACCAGATCGAAGCGCTCGTCTCGCACGGCTATGTCGTCGTCAGCGCCGATCACACCTACGGCGCACTCCTCACCGTCTTCCCCGACGGGCGGCTCGCGCCCAACGATCGCCGCGCGCTAAACGGCGACGGCAGCAAGGACGATGGCGTGCGCGCCGCCACCGCTCTGGTGAAAACCTACGCCGCCGACGCACGCTTCGTCCTCGATCAGGTGGCGCAGTTGAACGCCGCCGACCCTGCCGGGCGCTTCACAGGCCGGCTGGATGTCGAACACGTCGGATTCTTCGGCCATTCGACCGGCGGCGGCGCGGTCGTGCTGGTGTGCGCAGAAGACCCACGCTGCCAGGCTGTCCTGGGGATGGATACCTGGATCGAGCGCGTGGCGGATGACGTCATCGCGCGGGGACTGACACAGCCATTGCTGATGATGAACAGCGCGGCGTGGACCAACGGCGGCAACAACTACACCCGCCAGCGCCGACTCTACGCAGCGATGCGCAACACGGCGTACTTTCTGAGCATCGACGGCACGACACACTACGACTTCGTCGCCGTGCCCGCCATCTCGCCGTTAGCACCGCTCCTCGGCGTCAAAGGCCCGCTCCCGGCGCGGCGTGTGATGGAGATCAACGAAACGTACCTCGTCGCCTTCTTCGACAAACACCTGCGCGGTGAGGCCGTCCCCCTGCTCGACGGCCCCTCTCCGGCCTACCCCGAGGTACACTTCGAGAAACGTTAAAACGTTGGAACGTTCCAACGTTTCAACGTTCCAACGCCTGCCGCAGTAGATCGCGCAGCACCCGCCACCCGATCACGTGGATGCCGGCGTCGCGGAATGTGGCACGCAGGCGCTCGTCGCAAAACGTGCGGTACTCGGCGTCGCGCACTTGCCAGCCTTCGGGAATAATCGCCCGCAGCTCCGGCGTGTCCACCGAGGGATGAATGATGAGGTACGTCAAACCCGGCGGCAACTGCGTGAGGAACTGCTGCGTGCGCGCGACGTGATCCTCACCCGGCACATACGGCACAAACGTGACGTTATCCACCATCGGCAAGCCCATTGCCGTCAATGCCTCGATGTGGCGCGCCAGCCCCGCCGCCGTCTCAGGCGTAAAGCCCATCCCCATCGCCAGGATGCCGGCCTCGTCCTTGCGTACCAGCATCGGCGGGACACGGTACTGCACCGCCGTCTGCACGTAGCTTTCCAGGAATTTGGGATCGAAGACCGTGCCCATGTGCGTGTCGATGTGCGTCACGTCGATGCCGGCCGCCACGGCCCGCTCCACCTGCGCCTGGATTTCACGGTGCACCGCCTCCGGCGTTGCCTTCGCCTGCACTTCCTCGGAGGTGTACGGCAGATAGCCCTCCGCATCCAATAAACCAGAGGCCGGATCGCGCGTCGAAATCGGCCCCCAACGGTAGCCGCTGCGCCACTCACTCGTCAGCGTGATATGGACGCCCATATCGACCTTGTCGGCGTGCGTGCGGCAGAACTCCGCCGTCGCCGGGAACCAGGGACACGGCACCATCGTCGAAGCGGCGGAAATCAGCCCCACCTCCACCAGATCGGCGTAAGCCGCCAGCGACGCCTGGCACATGCCGATGTCGTC
>JAIOAS010000237.1:5019-8014 GCA_019873725.1 Chloroflexota bacterium
ACGCAATCGTAGATGAAGGCATAATTCCACGTCCCGGCCTCCGCCACCCCCACCGGCAGGATTTTGAAGTCGGCCTGCAGCTCGTCCAGTGCGCGGTTGAAGCGATACCCTGCCTCTTTGGTAGTCATGAACGTGGCGTTGCGCAGGGCAATCGTGTGCATCGGACCCTCGCGCAACAATGCTTCGTAGATCAGCTTCGCTTCCAACGTCATCACACCGCGGCGATACTGGTCAAGGTAATCCTCTTCAGGCGCGCCGAAGTTTTCGCTGAGCGCGTAGAAATACGGGGCCACGTCCAGCGCGATCAACGTCGCCTTCTTGCGCAGCACTTTGGCGTAGTACCACCACTTCTTGTCGAGCGAGCCGTCCTTCCAGCCCCACGTCTTGTGGCCTGGATCGTCGTGCTCGTCGGCGACCGGGCGATCTCCGGCGACGGCGGCCCACAGGCTGGGCATCTCCACGCCCTTGATCGGCCAGAACATGACGAAACCGCGTTCTCGCACAAACGCCACCGCTTCCTCCGCCGAGTTCAGGCGCAGTTCCGGCAGCAGGCGATACGTTCGCGCGCGATAAGTGCGAATACGGTCCAAAGATACATCCATCACAATTCACTTTCGTTCAAAGCAGGCAAAACTTCGAGCGCGCGTTCGACAGCCTCCGCGACAAAGACTTCCACACCGCCGACTTGCTCGATCAACGCTACCGCCGCGTCCCAATGGCGCGCGTGTTGCTCGCGGACCTTTTGCACTTCGGCGGCATCCCTTCCACTGCGCGCCAGCATCTCGAAAAACGATTCCGGCGAATCCCCTTTCAACAATGGCAACCGCACGATGTCCCACATCCGCAGGAAGTCGGCATAGGCGACATGGGTGAACACATCGGGCAGCAGCGCTGTGTTCAATGCGGCAGCCACGGCAGCGAAGTCGACAAACAGCGCGTGACTCAACACACTGAACGCCGTCAAGATCACCGCAGGCGGTACGGACATATCCTGCAGCGATTCCAGGCCCAACGATTGCTGTAGCCTTGCGCCCATCGCCTTCCACGGTTCATCCGCCGCCAGGTGACACAGATAACCGGCGACGAACGCCCGCTCCTCCGGTGTCAGCATGGCCCAGGGACGTGACAACAGGCGCTCGCGCTGATCGAGGAAATTCGCGCAACTCTCGGTGAACGCGGCCTCCCCATCTTCGTCAAGACGACCTACGAAATGCGTAGTACGCCGCGCGACAGATGTAAAGCTATTCACATCCACCACGAGATTGCCCGTCAAAAACGCGCCGTACTCAGGGGCGCTAAACTCTTTCAAATGCGGGAAAACCCGCTCTGCCACAACCAAATGCGTCGTCAAAGGCGGCATAATGCACCCCACAAATCTCTTGCGGTGGCCGGTTTCCGACCGCGCCACCGCAGGCCCAAACCCGCGCGGGCACGGTCAGGAGACCGGCCCGAGCATTCAATATCCTGCTTCCTGCATCTTGCTTCCTGCATCTTGCCTCTTGCATCCTGCCCCTTGCCTCTTGCATCCTTACGCCGACCACTCCCGCTCCCACCCCACCGCGCCTTCAGTGCAGCCGCCCAATTCCGCGTAGGCGCTCTCCACGTTCCACGTGTGCGGGGTGGGATCGTCGCACGGACAGGGCAACGGCATATCATTGCACGCGGCGACGGTCTCCGCCAATGTGTGCCCCGCCGCCAGCGCCGCCGTGACCCGCTCGCGCAATTCCGCCAGATACGCGCGGTCCGCCGCCAGCCGCCGCCGAATCTCACCCACGTCCGTCGTCGGCGCGCCGTGACCGGGAACCAGCGCGCGGATGTCCAGCGTCGCTAGATGCGCCAGCGTGGCCTCGTAAGCGTTCAAGCTGAGAACAAGGGGAATTTCGATGTCGCTGAGCATATCGGCGGCCCAGAGCGTGGCGTCTTCCGCGTGGTAGACGGCGCACTGATCCAGAGCGTGACCCGGGGCGTGGAAAACCCGCAGGCGAATGTCGCCGAGGGTGAGCGTCAACGCGGTATCGAACGTATACGTCGGCTTGGGGAGCAGGAAAGGACGCGGGCGGCGGATGTGCGCTTGTGCCTCCCAGACGCCGATCTGCCGGTACAAATCCGCGCCGTGTTCGCGCAGAACGCGCAGGTAGTCGGCGTGCGTGATGACCGGCACACCGGCGAAGTGTTCCGGCCCCAGCACGTGATCCCAGTGCGCGTGGGTGAGGACAATGGCACGCGGCGTCGCGCCCTGCTCCGCCACAAAGCGGGCGATGTCCTCGATCGTCTCCGGCGCGATGCCCGGATCGATCAAGCACGCCTCATCGCCCGACAGAAAAACACCGCTATTCGTGGCGAAGAGCTGGCTCTGCGTTACCCAGAGGCGGGACGTCAGTTGTGTGAAGTGTACAGCCATTTGTATCTGCCTTCTCGGAACATAAACCACAAATCTCGCTAATCTAGCGAATCTTGTAGTGGTCAAAGACATATTGCACCGCAGAGAGCGCAAAGCTCGCAGAGATTTATAGAATTTCTCCGCGCTCTCAGCGAACTCTGCGGTAAAAAAAGCCGTCCGGCAAGTTCAAACTCTCGTTGACCAGTACATAATCTAGCGAATCTCTTAAAAATTAGCGGAGATTCGCGTGATTTGCGGTTGCTTTCTTGACTTCGGTGACTGCACGCCGCCCAGACGCGCCACGGCTACGCGCACGGCGTCAGGATCGGCGTTGCGCAGCGCATCGGAGGGGGCAGGGCCATCCCCCAACACGACCGAGACGACACCGTCACGACACGGCACGGCCAGATCGACGCAGTACTCACTGTCGCCCTCGCGGACCAGGTATTCCATTTCGGGGAAGAAGCCGCTTTCCTTGAGCGTCACGTAAAGGCCATCCGCCCCGGAGACGTACAGGTCGTTGATCTCCTCGGCAGCGGTGAAGCGATCCCACGTGCTCTCGATAAACGTTATCCGCCGCCAGCGCAGGCTGGGGATCGGCGGGTCACGGCGGAT
>JAIOAS010000238.1 GCA_019873725.1 Chloroflexota bacterium
GGCGCGATGCCAGATGACGTGCGTTGCGCCGTCGGCGGGCACGAGCGTCCAATCTGCGTAACCGGGAAAGCCTTGCACGGTGCGTTCGCCGCTTAGTCCCCACCGCGCGCGCCAGGCGATAGGCGCGTTGTTGTCGAGGGCGCAGGCCGCCAATCCACGTCTGTGTGCCGCAGCCTCCCAATGCGGCTGTTGCCCACTGTTTTCTACCAGGATGGCAAGCAGGTTGTGTTCGCGTTGCAAGGGTGTGGATAGGGGAAGTGTCTTGGGGATGCCGGGTGAGACATGCGGTGGTGTGTTGAGCGCCGCGATGAGTGTCCCATTGAGGAAAACGTCGCACGCCTGATCGCAGTACAGCGTGACCTCGCTGGCCACGCCGTCAAAGCGCCCGCGATACCAGGTAAAGCCGTCGGCGATGGCGTGGTTGGCGGCGGGCTTTGGGGGAACAGTGACCGGTGCCCAGCCGTGATCGTCGTAGTCCGGTGCGATCTCCTGGGCGGCAGCACGAGATTCCCAAATGAGAGTTGGTAGCTCGATGGCCGGCACATCCTCCCAACTGATAGGGGCCAGCCAGGTGTGCGGATCGCTGCCGCGCCATGGCCCCCAGCGATAGCCATTGCCCTTTTCTGCGGCAAGATAGCTGTAGCTGCCGTCGGCGTGCGGTTGCACCAGCTCCGGTCCGATGATGAGGCCGCGTGCCGGGTCTTCGGGGGCAGGTTGCCACGCAGCGGGGTAGACCGGGGTAGTGCGCCAGGCGTCATCGAGAGGCCACACGCGCGCCGCGAGGCGCGGCTCCAGGGCCAGGCATTGCAGCACCCCCTCCGGCCCATCGAGCAGCAGCGAAATCCAGCGCGCCGCTTCGAAGTGGACGGCCAGCCCTTCTGCTGTGCGTTGCGTGCGCACCGGTCCGCGTGCGTGCCGGGGGCGAAAATCGTCGGAGAGCAGCAGATCGCCGCCACTCTCGTTCACCAGCACGAGCAAGTGCCGCCCGGCGACGGTCATTTGCAGCACCGGCTCCATTGTCGTCGTCAGCATAGACCCGCCGGCGACAGGCTGGCGCAGCGGCAGGATGCGCGCGGTTTCCTCCGGCAACGCGATGACGGGTGTGGTAAGCATCGCGTCGCCAACGGCCAGCGACAGGCGTGTCTCCGTTGCGCCCGCGTTAGCCGTGTCGAGAAAAGCAACGGCTGTGGCGTCTGCCGCACGTGTGGCACGCAATATTTGGCTTGCTGTGGCATAGACGGTGGACGCCGATTGTGTGGCGCTCAGCACGCTGCCAAGTGTTTCGGCCGTGAGTGCCAATCGCCGCAGGCGAAAGTAGGCCGGTGTGAGCGCCGCGCCTTCCTCTATCGGTGCGCCAACGCCATAAGCCGCACAGACATTCGTTGTTCCCCAATACCCCCAGTTGACACCGCTGTGCGCGGGCGCGAGCGCGTACCCTACCGCGCTCTGGCCCAGGATGCGGCTGATGAGAAGGCGGGGGTGCTCTGGTCCGAGACGTTGGCGCAGCCGTTCGCGGCTTTCACTGTCGCGGGTGAAGGGCGGCCCAGTCTCCAGCACGTGAAGCCCCTCTGCTTCGCCGTTCCACGGCGTTTCGTCGAGGAGTCCCGCGCGGTCCCACCGGTGCAGCGGCAGAATAGTCGCTCCGGGAGTGGCATGGGCTTCATTGGCCGTGGTAAGATGCTGTGCTGGGGCAGCGCATAGCCCCGGCGCGCCCAGTTCTCGCGCCAGCTCGATCAGGGCGCGTAAGTAGCGTGCCAGCCCCTGTCCCTCCGCACACGAGCCGGGATCGACAGCGAGTAGCAGTAGATTGGGACACCGGAGTAGGAAGGGGAACAAGCGTTCCCACCACTCACGCACGTAGCGCAGGAACGTGAAGGACGGGCCTGGCGGGACGGCGCTGGCGCAATCGGGACGCACGCCGGGTGCGTCGACAAACCACGCTGGCAGGCCACCCGCGCTTAAATCGGCCTCGATCCACGGCCCTACGTCGGCGATGAGCCACAACCCCGCCGCCTCGACCGCGTCCAGCAGACGTGCGATGTCACGCGGGCCGGTGAAGTCGTACAATCCGCTTGCTGGACTGTGATAGGCCCACGGAAAGGGAATAACCACGACATTCAACCCGCCGGCGCGCATCCGTTGTAGCACCGGTGGCCACAGGACGGGGTGGGGCAGGCGGAAGTAGTGCAGGGTTCCCGCCTGGATCAGCGCCGGAACGCCGTCGATGTGCAATTGCCCGTCATACGTTACGTGTGCGTGCATCTTGGTTTTGTCGCTTGCTTTATCTGCGAAAACCAGGGAAATCGGCGTCCCTCGTTGCCGTTACGGGTTCACATCGATGTCGACGAAGACCGTCATCCCCCAGCGGACTTGCGGGGGGAGTTCGCCGGGATCGATGATGACGGTGTAGTTGACGCCACCCGCGCCGGGTTCCGCCATTAACGCGATGCGCGTGATGTGACCCATGAGGGTGAGGTCAGCAAGCGCGTCGAAGGTGAGGGTGGCAGCTTGCCCTTCCGTGATTCGCGCCACATCGATTTCGTCGAGGTCGGTGGTTTCGATGCGCAGTGTGCTCAGGTCGCCCAGCGTGATGAGCGGTTGTCCCGGCGCGATGAATTCCCCGCGCCGCACGGCGATGCGCGTGACGGTACCGGCAAAGGGCGCGGTAATCGCTGTGCGCGCCAGCGCGACCTGGGCCGCCTCCACGGCGACTTTCGCCTGTGCGACGGCGGCTTCTGCGACGGCGACATCCTGTGGCAGAACGCCGGCTTTGAGCCGCTCAAGCTGCGCCAGCGCGACGTCGTATTGCGCGGTGACGGCGATCACGCCGGCGTCAGCGGCACGGCGCTGCGCCGATATCCCGGCTTTGGCGGCGCGCAGTTGCGCTTCTGCCGCGGCCAGCGCCTCATCCGCAGCGTGGAGCGCCTGGCGGGCCTGCTCTTCCATTGTGCCGAGGAGTGGGCACGTTTGCTGTGTGCTGCCATCGGGTAGGGTGACGTCGTAGCACTTCATCGTCTCGTCGTGCCGCTGGCGGGCCACCAGTTGTTCGGCCTGGGCGGCGGCGACGGCGGCTTCGGCGGCGGCGATCTCGGCTTCGCCGGCGCCGGCGAGCAGTTGATCGCGCTGGGCCAGGGTCTGGGAAATCAACGCCTGCGCGGCCAGGGCCTGCGCTTCAGCGACGGCGATTTCTTCGGGACGCGCCCCGACTTTGACCCGCGCGACCTGCGCCTCGGCTGCCGACAGCGCCGCTTCCGCCTGGCGGAGTGCCAGTTGCGCGTCGGTGTCATCCAGCCGCACAAGCACATCCCCGGCGTTGACTGGCATGCCTTCTTCGACGGCAACTTCGACGACCATGCCGCCGGTTTGCGCACCGACCACCGTCCAGACGGCAGGCGCGACCTTGCCGGTGACAGAGACGCGGGTCTCGTAGTTTTCCTCGACGACCGGTGTTGCTGTTGGCGTGGTCGCCGTCATCTCACACGCGGAGAGAAGCATGACGAAAATAAGACCGCATAGCGTGAGGCGACATCCGCGATGCTGCCGTCCAGAGCGGTGCGGGTTGTTCAGCCTGGTCATGGATCGAACAAGTGTTGTGCATCTCATATTTCAATCCTTCCTTGCAAAGATGGCTCAAGAAAGACGGAAACTCGGTCAAAGACTACAAAAGTCTCAGCTAGTACTGAAACTATGTTGATCAGCGCCGTTAGAAAGTGTACTTATGAAATGGACTTTCGCAAGTCCGCGCCGTTTTTGGATGCATTTCAGAATGGGGGCGACTTTTCTTAAATTGCACCGCAGAGCACGCAGTGTCCGCAGAGTTGCCAGAAATTTCTCTGCGTTCTCAGCGAACTCTGCGGTTAAATCAAACGCTTATCTGGCTTTTGCCCCCGAATTGAAATGCACCCCTGTTTTGAGGTTGACGTAGTGCACGGTTTGAGGTACACTTCAGCCTTGATGCTCAGAGTTCAGGCGTGCAGAGGTGGCTCATTGGAAACAAAGACACTCTTGAAAGTTATTGCGATACTGGTTCTTTTGGTCGCCGGTTTCTGGCAGGCCGCTCCGGGACGTGCGGCGGTCCCTGCTCAACAACCCAAAGATGTGCCGATTTATTTCTTCTGGGGCGATGGGTGTCCACATTGCGCGGAGGAGGAGCCGTTTTTAGAAAAACTGGTAAGGAACAATCCGCGCATTGCTTTGTATAAATACGAAGTATGGTACGTTCCTGAGAATCAGGAGCTGCTCAAGCAGATGGCCGCGGCGATGGGCTTTGAGGTGCGCGGTGTGCCTACCACAATTGTGGGGGATCGTTACTGGGTGGGATATAGCGCGGAGATGGGGACTGAAATCGAAGCTCAAGTCAAATTCTGCTTGCAGGCGGCCTGCCCGGATGTAGGCGTGGGCATCATTCCGGGGCGTGAGGCGCAGACGGTAGACGTGACGGGAAATACCGACGGTGAGGCTCCAGTGTCGAGTGTCATCAATGTCCCTTTAATCGGTCCGGTCAACCTGGAATCGCAGTCGTTGTTTGTCAGTACGGCTTTGATCGCCTTTGTGGACGGCTTCAATCCCTGCTCGTTGTGGGTGTTGTCGATTCTGCTGTCGTTGACGCTGAACACCGGTTCGCGTAAAAAGGTGTTCATTATCGGCGCGGTCTTCATCACCGTGACGGCTGCCGTGTATATGCTGTTTATCACCGGGTTGTTCACGGTGTTCACGTTCGTGAGCTTTTTGGGGTGGATTCAGGTAGTGATCGCGCTGCTGGCGCTGTTCTTCGCGTTGATCAATATCAAAGACTACTTCTGGTACAAAGAGGGCATCTCCTTCACCATTGCCGACGATAAAAAATCCGGCATCTACAAGGGTATTCGTAGAATCATGCAGGCCGGCGACTCGCTGTGGGGGCTGATCAGCGCGACGTTTGTGATGGCAGTGGGCGTCTCGGTGGTGGAGTTCTCTTGCACGGCGGGATTCCCGGTGTTGTGGACAAACCTCCTGACGGCGCAGCAGGTCGGGACGGTGACGTTTATCCTGTTGTTGCTGCTCTATATGGTGATCTACCAAATCGACGAAGTCGCTATTTTCCTTGCGGCGGTGTTCACGCTCAAAACCAGCCGCCTGGAAGAGAAGCACGGGCGCGTGCTCAAGCTGATCGGCGGGATGTTGATGTTGACTCTGGCCGCTGTGATGCTTATCAATCCCGATTTGATGGACAAACTGAGCAGTTCGTTGCTGATTTTTGCTATCGCGTTTGTGGCGGCAATGTTGGTTTTGCTCGTGCATCGCAAGGTGTTGCCGCACTATGGCATTTATATCGGCACAGAAATCGGGCCAAAGCACAAGCGGCGGGCGGCGCAGAGACGGGCTTCTGCCCGGAAAGTGAAAAAGTGATGACGTTGCCGGCTGATTATGCTGAACGTGTCTATGCCGGGGTGCTCGGCAAGATTATTGGTGTTTACCTGGGGCGGCCTTTCGAGGGCTGGCCTTACGCGCACATTCTGGCAAAATTGGGCGAAATCACCTACTACGTTCACGAGAAACGTGGCGTCCCGCTCATTGTGACCGATGACGACATCACCGGCACGTTCACCTTCCTGCGCGCGATGCCTGACTATGGCAACACGCCGGCGCTGACCCCCGCGCAAATCGGCCAGACCTGGCTCAATTATCTCATCGAGGAACGCACGATTTTGTGGTGGGGCGGGCTGGGCAATTCGACCGAACACACGGCCTACCTGCGCCTCAAGCACGGGATCCCCGCGCCGCAGAGCGGTTCGATGGCGCTCAACGGGAAGGTTGTTGCCGAGCAAATCGGCGCGCAGATCTTCATTGACGGGTGGGCGATGATTGCGCCTGGTGATCCGGCCTTGGCTGTGGATTTGGCGCGTCGTGCCGCGAGCGTCAGCCACGACGGCGAGGCGATCTACGGCGCGCAGGTCATCGCGGCGATGGAGTCGCTGGCGTTTGTCGAGCCGGACATCCATAAGTTGCTGGATACGGCTGTAACTTTCATCCCCAAAGACTCGGTCATCTATCGCTTGATCGGCGACTTGCGCGAATGGCGTGTGCGCGTCTCGGATTGGCGAGAAGCGTTTGGCTTACTTTCCGCACAGTACGGCTACGACAAGTATGGCGGCAACTGCCATATCGTGCCCAATCACGGGCTGATCGTGTTGAGCCTGCTGTGGGGGGAGGACGATTTCCAGAAGACGTTGATGATCGTCAACACCTGCGGGTGGGACACCGATTGCAATTCCGGCAACGTCGGCTGCCTGATGGGGATCAAGAACGGGCTGGCGGGGATCGAGGCCGGCCCTGATTATCGCGGCCCGGTGGCCGACCGGATGTTCCTGCCCACTGCGGATGGCGGACGCGCGATTACCGATGCACTGACGGAGGCATATCACATCGTCAACATCGGGCGGGCGTTGGCAGGAGCGCCTGCGCTCGCGCCAAAGGACGGGGCGCGTTTTCATTTTGAATTGCCGGGCGCAGTGCAAGGCTGGCTGCCGGAAGACAGTGTCGAATCGCGGGGCACACTGACGCTGGAAAACGTTGCCGGGCACAGCCTCCGCGGTACGCGCAGCCTGGCGCTTCGCTATCACGGCGTTGCTACGGGGCGTCCGGCGCGCGCGGCAACGGCAACCTTTACGCCGCCGGATGCGGCAAGTATGCCTGGTTATGGCCTGTTGGCCTCGCCAACCCTCTATTCGGGGCAGACCGTGCGCGCGCGAATGTCCGCCGACGATAGCAACCCCGCGCCGGTGACGTGCGGGCTGTATTTGCGCGTTTACGGGGCCGAAGATCGCCTCATCCGTCTTGCCGGCCCGCACGTTACGCTCGCGCCGGGCGCGGTGCAGGAATTTGTGTGGCATGTCCCCGATACGGCCGGTGATCCCATTGCAGAAATTGGCATTGAGATTGGCAGCGTGAAACGCGCCGACGGTGTGGTCTATCTGGATTATCTTACGTGGGACGGGGTGCCGGATGTGACGCTGACGCGCCCTGGTCACACGGGGACGATGTGGCAGCGCGCGTGGGTCAATGGTGTGGAGCACGTGCAGCACTGGGACGAGACCTACCGCCTGATTCAGAATGAAGGCGTGGGGTTGCTGATGCAGGGAACGCGGGAGTGGATCGATTATCGCGTCACCGCCGATGTGACGCCACACCTGGTTCGCTCCGCCGGTATCGCGGCGCGTGTGCAGGGGATGCGGCGCTATTACGCGCTGCTGTTGTGTCATGACGGTGTCGATGTACCCGCGAAGGCCCGCCTGCTCAAAATGCTCGATACACCCCAAGTGCTCGCCGAAGTCGATTTCCCCTGGACATTCGGCAAAACCTACACCTTGAGCCTGGAAGCCGGCGGTCCGACGCTGCGTGCGTGGATTGATGGCGCGCTATTGTTCGCGGTGACGGACACACAGCCGTTAGGGGGTGGCGCCATTGCCCTCGTCTGTGAGGAAGGTCGCACGGCAACGAACGTGGTGCGCGTGCAACCGGCGTAAGTTGGCAGCTTCAATTTCATTGAGCAGATTGCGCGGACCTGGCAGATTCCCCTCAGTTGTTGCATACAATCTGCTCAATCTGCTGACTGTTTACGGCGCGCTGGCGCGGATGATCAGCTCAGGTTGTAGAATCACCTGTTGACATTCTGTGGTGCAGCCATTAATCCGGTCGAGGAGCATTTTCATCGCCTGAAGGCCCATTTCGTAACGTGAGACGTGGCACGTCGTCAGTGGCGGTGTGACCAACGCGGCTAACGGGATGTCATCGAACCCAACGATGGCGAGATCATCAGGGACGCTCAAGGCTCTGTCGTGGCAAGCTTGCAGCGCTCCAATGGCGACCAGATCGTTGTAACAGAAAAGCGCGGTAATCTCT
>JAIOAS010000239.1:0-3005 GCA_019873725.1 Chloroflexota bacterium
ATCCTGCATCTTGCCATCCTGCCTCATCCAGTATACGGAGAAATCTATGGTTAGTCAAATGACGTTTAACCCTTTACCCGCGGTGGTCATCGGCGGGCCGCCGCACAGTGGAAAGTCGGTGCTGGCCTACGGCCTCACCCAGGCGCTGCGCGCGCGCGAGGTCGAGCACTACGTCCTCCGCGCCTACCCGCCGGATTACGAAGGCGATTGGTTCCTCGCCTGCGATCAGGAGCAGGTGCGCCATCTGCGCCTCAAAGGCGCGCAAAGCGAAGCCTGGCTACCTCTCGTGCAACGCGATATTGCCCGGCGTCACCTCCCGCTCATCGTCGATCTGGGCGGCCTGCCCACGCAGGAACAGGAGGCGCTGCTCGATGTCTGCACGCACGGCATCCTGCTCACCCCCGACGACGCGACGCGCGAGCAATGGCGGGCGCGTTTTGCGCGTCACGGCCTGGTGTTGCTGGCCGATATCCGTTCGGTGCTGGAGGGTGAGACGCGGATCGAATCGCAGGAGCCGCTGCTCACCGGCGTCTTGGCGGGATTGGAGCGGGGTCGGCAGGCGAGCGGTTCCACCTTCGAGGCACTCGTCGAACGGTTGAGCCAACTCTTCACGCTTGCAGCACACGGTCTGCGTCGCCAGCATTTGGAAATGGCCCCGGTGGAGTTAGCCGTCGATGTCGATGGCATGGCGCGCTCGCTGGGCCGCGACGCGCGCGCCTGGCTGCCGGAAGACCTCCCCGCCGTCCTCGACTACCTGCCGGAGGGACGCCCCCTGGCGCTCTACGGGCGCGGCCCGAACTGGCTCTACGCGGCGGTGGCCGTCCACGCCCTGCCGGCGCCGTTCCATCTGTTCGATGTGCGCCTGGGATGGATCGAGAGTCCGGCATTGGAGCCTGGCGAACCCCTCGCTGATGCGCCATGGCAAGCGCGCGTTACGCGGATTCCCCAGGGCCGGGTTGTGACCTTCCATCTCGTCGATGCCTACCTGGACCTGAGCGGAGCGCAAGACCTGCGTGTGCCCTTTGCCGATGGGGAAGGCGGCGTTGTCCTCAATGGCAAACTCCCGCACTGGCTGTGGTGCGCGCTCGCGCGGGCGTATTGTGTGGCGTGGCGTACCCGTGAGACGCCCTGGCTCGCCCTTTTCCAGCCGCAGACCCAGGGCGCAGTGGTGATCGCCAGCCGCGTCCCCGCTCCCACTGTGGGAACGCGCATTCCTTTGACGCCTTAGCCGGGAGAGCGAATAGCGGAGCGTGTAGCAGTTCGGGGACAACGCTTGTTGTGGCCGGTCTCTGACCGCGTCACGCCCTGGAATGGGCAGGCAAGGTTCGAGGGCAAAAGCCAGATAAACGTCTGGTTTAACCGCAGAGTTTGCCGAGCGCGCGAGAAATTTCCGGCAACTCTGCGGACACTGCGTGCTCTGCGATGCAATTTAAGAAAGGTCGCTCCCCTTCTGAGAGGCACCCTCTACCAACGGCCTGCATTGTCGTTTTTGATTTTGATATATAATAGAAATACCATGTTCTCGTCAAGACTATACGCCAGGCCATATAGATGAGCGGATTACTTTTTGCCGAACTACTCCTTGTCGATGCAGACGTCAGTTCTGCCTTTACGATGCGCACAGTGTTGCAAAACGTGGGCTACATTGTGCAACGCGCCGAGAGTGGACAAGCGGCGCTGGATGCAATACACAATCATGCACCTGACCTGGTCTTGCTGGCGACCGACTTGCCGGATATGGATGGGTATACAGTCGCGCGACAGATTCGCGCCGATCAACGCCGCACTTTTATCCCCATTATCATGCTTTCCAACGCGAATGATCAAGATGGTATTGCTGCCGCTTTGAACGCCGGCGCAGATGAAGTGCTGGTCAAGCCGATCTCCAACGCCGAACTGCTGATGCGGGTACGCGCGATGTTGCGACTCAAGCAATCCACCGATGCGCTGGCCGATCTTAATGCCACACTGGAACGCAAAGTCGAGGAACGCACGCAGGCTTTGGAAGAAGCACATGCCCGTCTGCGGCACGCCGAAAAGCTCGCCGCGTTAGGGAATCTGGCCGCTACGGTGGCGCACGACATCAACAATCCCCTCACCGGCATTCTCACTTACCTGTATTTGATGCGACAGGACCTGCCTGAAGGCAGCAAGTTGCAAAAGGACCTGGAGCTGCTCGAAAGACAGGCACAGCTTATTGCCGACCTGGTGAAAAAACTCCAGAGCTTCTCCCGACCGCCACGCAAGGACAAACGGCCGGTAGCGATCCGTGGCCTGATCGACGACATTCTAAAGCTCATTGAGTATGATCTGCGCAAGCGTAACATTTCCGTGAAATGCGGGTGCGAGTACCAGTTGCCAGAAGTGCTGGGAGCGCCAGATCAGTTGAGTGAAGTCTTTATGAATTTAATCATCAATGCCCGTGACGCTATGCAGTCCGGTGGCCTGTTGGAAATTCGAGCCGCTACGGATGAGGATGGTATGGTGCGCGTACAAATTTCTGATACCGGGCCGGGCATTGCGCCGGAGATCATGGCGCACCTCTTTGAGCCGTTTCATACAACCAAAGGAGAGCACGGCACCGGCCTGGGGCTGGCCATCTGTTACCGGATTATTGTAGAAGAACACGGTGGGGAAATCCGGGTCGAAAGCCAACCAGGTCAGGGCGCAACCTTCAGCATCCGCCTGCCGGTGGTACAATAGCGATTACGGAGCAAGCGACGCTTATGTTCATCAACTGGAAAACCCGCGAAGTCAATCTAAACATCGTCTACTACGGGCCGGCGTTGAGCGGCAAGACAACCAATCTCGAACAAATCCACGCTCGCACCAAATCTGCCGTCCGCAGCGAACTGTTCACGCTGAACACGCGCGAAGACCGTACCATCTTCTTTGATTTTATGCAATTAGAAATCGGACAAGTCGCCGGATTACAGCCTAAGTTCGGACTGTATACGGTGCCCGGCCAGGTTTATTATGAAGCCACGCGGGAAGCTGTGCTGCGA
>JAIOAS010000239.1:3820-7815 GCA_019873725.1 Chloroflexota bacterium
GAGGAAGTTAAGGTCTATTTCGAAGCCGGGGAAGTCGTCCACGCGGTATCAGGCGCGATGGAGGGCGAAGAAGTCGTGTATGCCCTGTTGACCTGGGAAGACGGGACCTTTGAGGTCGAACAGGGGCGTGAAGCGCCAACCCGGACCATCACTTTGCCGTGGTCGGCATTGATTATGGAAGGGATGCGACGCCTCGATGAACAACAACATTCAATCACTGATAAAAAGGAGCAAGGAGCAATGGCAGGAGAAACACGTCGGGATCGTTTGGCGAAGATACTACGCAATTTGATCGATACCTCTGGCGATATCAGCGGAGTGGCAGTTGTAAGTATGGATGGCCTGATTATGGCAGCGGATCTGCCTTCGACGGTAGACCAGGCGCGCGTTGGCGCGGTCGCCGCGGCGATCCTGAGCCTCTCAGGACGCTCGGTCGGCCAACTTCAACGTGGCAGTCTACAACAGACGACAATCCAGGGAACGGAAGGCTATATCCTGATCACCCAGGCCGGCCCCAACGCAGTCCTGGTAGGGCTGACAGGTCAAGGCGTCAATCTGGGTATGGTCTTCCTCGAAATTCGAGAGTGCGCTGCCGCTGTTGCCGCCGAATTGGGGTAGGAGGTAGGCAAATGGATACAAGTTTTATGCAGGAAATAAAGCAAGTAGGGCAGCTAACAGACGCCGATCGCCAATTGTTGGCGGAAATGAAACCGGCGCTCGAAACACACGCGGCGGCGGTTGTCGAGGCATTTTATGCACATTTGGAGAAATTCGAACCGTTGTCCAAATTGCTCCATGCCGAACCCGGGCGCGTGGAAAAACTGAAGGGGCATCTCCGGCAATGGCTCATCACGCTGGCCGATGGCGAATACGGGGAATCCTACTTCGAACGGCGCTACCGCATCGGCTTCCGGCACGTGGAAGTGGGATTGGAGCCGCGTTACGTGATCGCGGCGATGATGTTTTGTCGCGCCACAGCGGCCAGCATGATCGTCGAAGCCGCTTACGCCAATGATCCTAAAAAGACCGAGCGTATGGTGGCCCTGAATCGGATTATGGATATCGACCTGAACGTGATGCTACAATCGTATGACGATCATCGCGTACAGCAATTCCTGAACGTGACCGGCTTCAGCAAGGCGTTGTTCGAAACCTTGATGGCGGGGTAACGTCTCGCCGTTTGTGTGATTTTACTTAAGGAGGCAACTTTATGCCATCGCAAGTGCTTTTCGAAAATGCGGAGCACAAAAATGTGCTCCTGGAGGATTATACGTCGGGCCAGATGGTGCAGGCCAACCAACACCTGATCATCCATCAAGGGCACGGCATGTTGCTCGACCCCGGTGGGCACAAGGTCTATTCGTATGCATTGGAAGAACTGTCCGCCTTGATCTCGCCGAACAACCTGGACTACATCTTCTTCTCGCACCAAGACCCGGACATCGTGGCCGCGGCCAACGGCTGGTTGATGGTGACCGACGCGCACGCGCTCCTGTCCCAATTGTGGATCCGCTTCATCACCCACTTCGGGGTCGATGAATTCCTCGTGGATAAGATCATAGCCGTGCCGGATCGGGGGCGCACTGTCGATCTGATGGGCTGCCAACTGCTGCTGCTCCCGGCGCACTTTATGCACTCCGCCGGCAACTTCCAGGTTTACGATCCCGTAGCGAAAATTCTCTACTCCGGTGACCTGGGCGCCTCTCTGGGACAAACGTACATCACGGTCGAAAATTTCGACGATCACATTCAATATATGGAAGGCTTTCACCGGCGCTATATGCCGTCCAACAAGGTGCTAAAGCTCTGGGCCGAGATGGTCAAGCCGCTGGACATCGAGACCATCGCCCCCCAGCATGGCGCAATGATCGTCGGGAAAGACAACGTGGCGCGTTTCATCGCCTGGGTCGAGTCGCTGACCTGTGGTTTGGATTTGATGGGGAACACCTACACATTGCCCGGTTAGCCGTCGCCCGGCCGGGCATAGAGAAGTCAGCGGTACCGCGCCGACTCAAACACAACACAACCGAATCACTGAAGGTATGGCATGAAATCGAAGGGAACCATTCTAGTTGTCGACGACGATCTGCTCATCCGCACGGGGCTACAGCGCATCCTGAGCCATCAAGGCTACGAGGTCGAGATGGCTGAGAACGCCGAGGCCGCCCACGCGCTTTTGTCGCGGCGCTTTTTCGATCTGGTGATCACCGATCTCCAGATGCCGGGGCAAGATGGCCTGGCATTACTACGCGACATCAAGCAGCGCTCGCCGCATACGCCGGTGGTGATGCTCACCGCGCATGGCTCAATGGACGTGGTCGTCGATGCGCTGCGCGCCGGCGCCAACGATTTCCTGACGAAGCCCTACAAGCCCCAGGAAATGCTCACCATCGTCGCGCGGGAGGTGACCCGGCATCGCCAGGCCCTGCCGCCCGGTATGGATGAGGCGCTAGGGTTGCAGTTGAGCGCCGCCGAGGCCGATGCAGTCGATCAATTGTTGCTAAACCTGCGGATCGAAATCAACGCGCGCGGTGTGCTGGTCATCGAAGGCAACGGGGCAGTGGTCGCGGCCAAAGGTGCGCTCGAAGACCTGAATGTCTCGGCGCTGGGGGCGTTGATTGCAGGGAACTATGCTGCCACATCAGGCATTGCGGCGTTAATCGGCGAGGATAATGCCTTCAAGCTCAACTTCCACGAGGGCGAACAGTACAGCATCTACTCCGGGCAAATCGTTCCCGGCGTCTTTCTGGTGGTGATCTTCGGCCAGGATACCCGCCTGGGCGCCGTTGTCTATTACACAAAAGATACGTTGGCGAAGCTACGCCCCATTTTCACCCAATCCCAGGGCAAACCCGCGCCTTCACAGGTGAAACAAGTTCGTGATACCTCCGTCCCCGTCGCTGCGGAAGCCGCTGCGGTCTCTGCGGAAGCTGCGCCGTTGCCCCCCGCCGCCCCTCCGCCGCCAGATGAAGCCGACGACCAGCCGGTTGAAGTGTTCTCTTTCGAGGACCTGCTCAAGAGCGGGGCGCTAGAGCCTGACGTTTTAGCCAACCTGGAAACACAATTAGCAAACTTGTGGCAGTAGGGCTTCAGCCGCTTACCGGATAAAAAAACGAATGGGCGATTGGCCCATTCGTTTTTTATCTGCGGTTGCTCAAGCGTAACGCTTCGGATTTTGCATCGACCGGTTACGGAGTCTCCGCCGGCAACCGCGTTGGATCGACGACGCCCCAGTAGGCATACTTGGCCTGCAATTGCTCATCGAAGAGCAACGGCAGGTTGAGGCGGGTCGTAGGGAACGTTTTCAGCCACGTGTTATCGTCGGCTATCCCCCAGAACGTCACCGAGCCGATGACGTCGGCGTGGCGTTTAAGCACCTCGAAGATGTCCCGGTAGCGATAGCCTTGTTGAAGCAACAGTTCGTCCGGTATCACCGCATACGAAGTCGTATCGTTGGTGTACAGGCTCATGTCCAACTCGGTGATGTGGACTTCGCCCAACTCGGCAAACCGCTCAATGGCGGCTTCGATCGAATCGATGGAAGGAACCTGAATGTTGACGTGCATCTGCATGCCAATGCCGTCGATAGGCACCCCCTGCGCCTGCAGATCGCTGACCAGGGTGTAAATGCACTCGCGTTTTTTCGCCTGATAGGTGTTGAAGTCATTGAGGAGCAAAACGGCGTCCGGGTCTACCTCACGCGCGACGCGGAAAGCCGTCACGATGTAATCCACACCGGTGATCTCGTACCACGGAGAGCGGCGCAGACAATCCGGCCGGTTTGCATCAACCACCTCGTTGACCACGTCCCAGACGTTGACATCGTCCTTGTAACGCCCGACGACCGCGCGGATATGCGCTTCCAGCCGTTTCAACAGCAGCTCCTTGTTCTCCGGCGTCGCCGTCATCTTGTTTCCGGCGGCGTCCTTGAACATCCACTCCGCCGCCTGCTGGTGCCAGACCAGTGTGTGCCCGTGGACGGCCATGTGGTTGGC
>JAIOAS010000240.1:0-5475 GCA_019873725.1 Chloroflexota bacterium
TCAAACTACGCCGTCACCGGCATCTACTTCTACGACCAACACGTGGTAGAGGTGACCAAGGGCCTCAAACCGTCGGCGCGTGGCGAACTGGAGATCACCGACGTCAACAAGGAGTATCTGCGGCGCGGGAAACTGAAGGTACGCCTCTTCGGGCGCGGTTTCGCCTGGCTGGATACCGGCACGCACGAGAGCCTGTTGGAGGCCAGCGATTTCGTGCAAACCATCGAACACCGTCAGGGCCTCAAGGTCGGCTGCATCGAGGAGATCGCCTACCGCAAGGGCTACATCGGACCTGAAGAGTTACTTAAGATCGCCGATTTCTCTAAGGACAATCCCTACTGCCTTTACCTGCGCGAGCTGGCCCAGCAACCACAAACGATGTTGATATAGATGCAGTAGATCCAAAAATGCACCAAAGGGATCGTCAGATCGCCGTTCTGGTCTGAATCTGGCGATCCAGACCAAGCAAAATTGGATCTACTGAGACTGAAAGCTGGATACTGGAAACTCGACGCTTGAAGCAACATCGGTAAGCATAGCGATAAGGAGAAAGCAATGTCTCATCCGAGATTGACCGCGCAGTTATTTACCGTCCGCGATTTCTGCAAGACGCTGGAAGATTTCGACGCCAGCATGAAGAAGATCGCCGCCATCGGCTACACCGCCGTGCAGGTTTCCGGCATTGGACCGCTCGCGCACGAGGATGTGAAAGCCGTCACCGACAAGTACGGCCTCAAGATCGTTATCACACACGTCGGCTTCGACTATCTGCAAAATGACATCGACGCCGCCATCGCGCAGCACAAGCTGTGGGAGTGTCCCAATGTCGCCGTGGGCAGTATGCCGCCCGCCTACTACGCGGATGGCGAAGCCGGCTTCCACCGGTTTGCCAAAGACGCTACCGAGATCGGCAAAAAACTGGCCGACGCCGGGCTGACCTTCAGCTACCACAACCATAGCTTCGAGTTTGTGCGCTATGGGAAAAAGACCGGCCTGGACATCATCTACGAAGAAAGCGATCCGCGCTATTTGCAGGCCGAGATCGACACATACTGGATCCAACATGGCGGCGGGGATGTCGTCGCCTGGATCAAGCGGATGAAAAACCGTATGCCGGTCGTCCACTTCAAAGATATGGTCATCCTCAGAGGGGAATCGATGTGGAGCAGTCAGCAGATGATGGCCGAGGTCGGCGAAGGCAACCTCAACTGGCCGAAAATCATCAAAGCGTGCAAGAAAGCCAACGTCGAGTGGTACGCCGTCGAGCAGGACCGTTGTCTCCGCGATCCCTTCGAGAGCCTCAAAATCAGCTACGACAATCTCCGCGCGCTGGGCGTGGAATAGTCGTTTAGTCTGTCAATCGGATAGTCTGGTAGTCAGATAGTCTGACCGTCAGTTTCAGCCAATCTTTAGCGAGGAGTTCTATGAATAGCACGATTATCGAAAACACCGGGTTTTCACCCGAGCGACTTGGGCGCATTTCCACGTTGATGCAGCGGTACGTCGACGACGGCAAGCTCGCCGGTATCATCGCCACCGTCGCCCGCCGCGGGCAAACCGTCTATCTGGAAAAGTTTGGTATGATGGACATCGAGGCCAACAAGCCGATGCAATTCGACGCCATCTTCCGCATCGCCTCGATGACCAAACCCATCACCAGCGTCGCCATCATGACACTGTATGAGGAGGGGTATTTCAACCTGAACACGCCGGTTTCAGAGTTCATTCCCGGCTTCAAAGAGCCGCGCGTGTATGTTGGCGAGGGCAGAGATGAAAGTTATTACTGGACCGATGCCGACCGCCCCATTACGTTCCGCCACCTCTTCACCCATACGGCGGGTCTGAGCTACGGCTGGAACGAAGAGGATCCGGTGGATCGGCAATACCAGAAGCTGCAGCGGGAATCCAATCTCGACCCGGCCAAAATGACCGTGAAAGACCTGGTAGAGGCGCTGACCGAGCTGCCCCTGGCCTTCCAGCCTGGGACAAGGTGGCGTTACAGTTACGCCATTGACGTGCTCGGCTACATCATCGAAATCATCTCCGGCAAACCGCTGGACGTCTTCCTCAAAGAGCGCCTCTTCGAGCCGCTGGGGATGGTTGACACGGATTTCTACGTCCCCACAGCCAAGGCCGACCGGCTATGCGCGTTGTACGGCCATCCCGACAATGTTTCTACCCTGCAACGCATCGAATCGTCGCCCATCCACAGCAATATCTTTCAGAAACCGTCGTTCCTTTCCGGTGGCGGCGGACTGGTGTCCACCGTCCACGACTACGCCCGCTTCGCGCAGATGCTCGTCAACGGCGGCGAGTTGGACGGTGAACGCATCCTGAGCCCCACCACCGTTGCCCTGTATAGCATCAACCACATGCCAGAAGCCGCGCTCCCTTACGGCTTCGCCGAGGGTGAGGACCTCTACCATTGGGGCTACGGCTACAGCCTGGGCACCCGCGTACTGATGGACGTTTCCAAGACCGGCCTGCCCGGCTCCGTCGGCGAGTTCGGCTGGGATGGCGCATTCAGTACCTACTTCTGGGTCGATCCGAAAGAGGCGCTGTATGGCCTGCTGATGTTGCAGCACCAACCCAACGCCTACTATCCCATCGCACCGCAGTTCAAACAATTGACGTATCAGGCGCTTGTGTAAACATCAAATCTGACAGGTCTCGGAAGACCTGTCAGATTTTAAGGAGCCTCAATGTTCACTATCGGCGCATTCGCCATCATTTTGGATGATGCAGGGCGTGTGCTGTTATGCCACCGCCGCGACATCAACATGTGGAATCTGCCCGGCGGCGGCATGGAGTCCGGCGAGCTGCCCACAGAGTCCGTCATCCGCGAGGTCAAAGAGGAGACCGGACTGGACGTGGCCGTCGGGCGGCTCATCGGCGTCTACGGGAAGCGAGATAGAGACGATGTAGTTTTCGCCTTCACGTGTCACGTCATTGGCGGACAGTTGACGGAGACCGACGAATCCGACGCCTGCCAGTATTTCGCGCTGGACGATATCCCGCTGAACACCAATCCCAAGCAGGTTGAGCGCGTGTACGACGCCCTAAAACCGGCAGGTCAACCGGTTTTCAAATTACAGGAGGGGCCGGCGTCGCGGGAATGGTTGCCCGTGCAGCGCAAATATGCGCCACACCTGCAGAAGGTTTTCGAGATTCAAGCCCGAATCGAAACCGTTCACCCGCTCCTGCCCCACGTCTTCCCTATCGCCATCGTCGAGAACGATCAGTTCCTCATCTTCGACGTCGCTCCATCCGGGAAACACTACACCTTCGTCAAACAAGCGCCCACGCCGATGCCGATTCCCCAGGGCGTGCGCGCGGCCTTTCCGCTGGAATGTTACGGCGGCAAACCGGCCTGCGTCGTCACGGCCGACGTCTTCGACACGCTCGA
Source organism: Chloroflexota bacterium (assembly GCA_019873725.1). Classification (GTDB taxonomy): domain Bacteria; phylum Chloroflexota; class Anaerolineae; order B4-G1; family SLSP01; genus DSWT01. The sequence goes on from JAIOAS010000240.1 coordinate 3,407, forward strand.
TGGCTACGTCACCCTCTTCCACGAGTTCGTCCATTGCTACCAGTATCAGACATGCGAGAACAAGCTCAAAGCCACGTTGAACGTTGCCCAACAAGCCCAGGCCGCCCACGACTTTATGTGGGAGATCACCTATCCATTCCCCTACAACGCCCCGGAATTCGTGGAGACCTACGCAGCGTTCCTCGAAGCGGCAGCGCGCCAACAAAACGATCTTATTCGCGATTGTCGCGCGCGGCTACGCGACATCCTGTCCACCGAGAACTTCGAGTATATGATCTGGCAAGAGTGGAAAGAGGGCTTCGCGCGCTATATTGAGAACCGCATTAAGCAGTGCCTCAACCTTTCGGAAAATCACGGTGGCGCAGAACAGCCCTTCAGCCGGGTGACTTTCTATGAAGGTGGCGCGCGTCTTATTGCTGTCCTTGTCAACGCGCAACCCGAACTGGTGGGAGACATTGAAAATCTCTTTCATAGGATAGAAGTTGGAAGCTAGATGCTGGATGCTCGGTATCCTCTATTCAGTATACAGTATCAAGGAGGCATTATGGAAACACGTATCTTTGGCAACACCGGCTTGACCGTCAGTCGCCTGGGCATTGGACTGGCGGAAATCGGCTTTGAGTTGACGCTGGAAGAGATCAACACAGCGTCAAACGTGCTCAACACCGCGCTCGACGCGGGCATCACCTTCCTGGACACCGCCGCCTGCTACGACATCAGCGAAGAACTGATCGGGCGCACCATCGCCCACCGGCGCGACGAATACGTGCTGGCGACCAAAGCCGGGCACGTCACCGGCGGCTACGTCGGCGAGAACTGGACCGCGCAGACCGTCCGCGACAGCATCGACCGCAGCCTGGTGCGGATGAAGACCGATCACCTGGACCTCGTGCAACTACACTCCTGCGACGTGGACGTCTTGGAGCGTGGCGAGGTCATCGAGGTGCTGCAACAAGCCAAACAGGCCGGCAAAACGCGCTTTATCGGCTACAGCGGTGATAACGAGGCCGCGTTGTGGGCCGTCAGGAGTGGTCTCTTCGACACCCTCCAAACCAGCTTCAACCTGGTGGATCAGAACGCACGGCTCTATCTCTTCGACCCGGCAAAAGCGCAAGGGATGGGCATCATCTGCAAGCGCCCCATCGCCAACGGTGCATGGGGCGCAGCAAAAGCGCCGAGCGACTACGCCGCCGAATACTTCGCGCGCGCCCAGAAGATGCTGGCCCTGGGGCCGATCCCCGGCGCGCCGGCAGATCGCATCTTGTTGGCGCTCGGCTTCGCCTTCGCCCACGAGGAAGTGGATGTCTTCATCGTCGGTACGCGCAATCCCAAGCACCTCAAGGCCAACATTGACATGGTCAACACCCAACTGCCCATCTCGCCGGAAGCCGTCGCCGAAATCCGACGCCGCTTCGAGCAGCTCGCCGACGGCCCCGACTGGGCACAGCGCGAGTAACCTCAACGGATCGAACGGATTTAACGGAAGGGTTTTCTACTCAGTCTGTTGAACAAAAATTCCAACCACGAATCTACACGAATCCTCACGAATAGAATTCAAAATTAGTGTAGATTCGTGAAGATTCGTGGTTAATTCTTGAGAGGGATCACATGCCAAAATCAACAAGCATTGCACGGTATCTTAACGTCCGAAATGCCTACGGCCCGACGATTTCCGGCGATGGGAAGCGGCTGGCCTTCCTCACCGACATCACCGGGATGCCGCAGGTCTGGCAAGTGCCGCTGACCGGTGAGCCGGGAACGATTCTGTGGCCCGAACAACTGACCTTCGAGACAGATCGCGTTATGCTGGCACAGTTCTCACCTGAAAAGGACGGTCGCCTGCTTTACACGCGCGACATCGGCGGCAACGAGAAGCAGCAGCTCTTTTTGCTCAGTGAAGACGGATCGCCGGATATCAACCTCACGCAAGGCTTCGAAGAGGTGACACATTCATTCGGCGCCTGGGCAAAGGATGGCAGCGCGATCTATTTCGCCGCCAACCGGCGCAATCCGGCGTTGTTCGATTTCTACAGGCAGCCATTGGACGGAGAAGCAACCCTGATCTGGGA
>JAIOAS010000240.1:6001-7713 GCA_019873725.1 Chloroflexota bacterium
TGGGATTTGACGGAAGATGCCGTCTATCCAGTCACGCGCTCCTCGCACGGCGGCCTACCAACGGAGAGCTTTGTCGCGCCGGAACTCATCCGTTATCCGACGTTCGACACCCTCGCCGACGGGACGCAGCGCACCATTCCGGCGTGGTTCTTCAAGCCGCAGCACGAAAGCGATACGCCTGTACCTGCCGTCGTCGTCGTCCATGGTGGGCCGGAGGGACAATTCCAACCGATTTTCACGTTCTTCATCCAATACCTGGTGAACAACGGCTACGCCGTACTCGCGCCGAACGTGCGCGGCTCCACCGGCTACGGCAAAACCTACAGCCACCTCGACGACGTCGAAAAGCGCATGGACTCGGTGGCCGATCTCGCCCACGCCGCGCAGTGGCTACGCGAACAACCGGGCATCGATGGCGAGCGGATCGTGGCCTACGGTGGCAGCTACGGCGGCTTTATGGTGCTCGCGGCGCTCACCGCCTACCCGGAGCTGTGGGCCGCCGGCGTGGACATCGTTGGCATCAGCAACTTCGTCACCTTCCTGGAAAACACCAGCGCCTACCGTCGCGCCCACCGCGAAGCCGAATACGGCAGTCTGGCGCGCAACCGCGACTTCCTGGAAAGCATCGCACCGATCCGCCACGTGGACAACATCGTCGCGCCGCTGTTCGTCGTCCACGGCGCGAACGACCCGCGCGTGCCCTTGAGCGAAGCCGAACAACTCGTCGCCGCCCTGCAAGCGCGCAATGTGCCGGTCGAATTCCAGGTCTTCGACGACGAAGGCCACGGTGTCGTCAAACTGAAGAACAAGCTGGTGATGTTCCCCGCGATCGTCGAGTTTCTGGACAAGTATTTGACATAAACAAAAAGAGCCATGTCAACGGATTGAACGGATGAAACGGATTAAAAAGAAAAATCCGTTAAAATCCGTTCAATCCGTTGACAGAACGACAACGGATTGAGCGGTGAAACGAACTAAAAAGGAAAAATCCGTTAAAATCCGTTCAATCCGTTGACAGAACAACAACAGATTGAACAGATGAAACGGATTAAAAAGAAAAAATCCGTTAAAATCCGTTCAATCCGTTGACAGAACAACAAGGAGGAACTATGGTTTACACTGCATCGGATACCCGTTACGATTCGATGGTCTACAACCGCTGTGGGCGCAGCGGGGTGAAATTGCCCGCGATTTCGCTGGGACTGTGGCACAATTTCGGCGGGACAGCGCTCTACGAGAATGCCCGCGCAATGGTGCGCCGCGCTTTCGATCTCGGCATCACCCACTTCGACCTGGCGAACAACTACGGCCCCCCACCCGGCTCTGCCGAGACCACCTTCGGGCATATTCTTGCGCAGGATTTGCGCCCCTACCGCGACGAACTCATCATCTCGACGAAGGCCGGATACGGGATGTGGGCCGGGCCTTACGGCGAATGGGGATCGCGCAAGTACCTCATCGCCAGCCTGGATCAAAGCCTCAAGCGCATGGGACTGGAGTACGTCGACATCTTTTACAGCCACCGCTTTGACCCCGACACGCCTCTGGAAGAAACGATGGGCGCGCTCGATTACGCCGTGCGCAGCGGGCGCGCACTCTACGCCGGCATCTCCAACTATTCACCGGAGCATACCCGGCAGGCGGCGCGGATTCTGCGCGAGCTGGGCACGCCCTGCCTGATCCACCAACCGTCGTACAACATGTTCAACCGC
>JAIOAS010000241.1 GCA_019873725.1 Chloroflexota bacterium
CGATCCGGTCTATGGCGCGCGCCCGCTCAAGCGCGCGATCCAGCGTCACCTGCAAGACCCGCTGGCGCTGGCGGTGCTGGAAGGCCGCTTTGCCGAGGGGCAGACGATTCGCGTCGATGTGCAGGGGAACCGCCTGGTCTTTGCCGCCTAGTCGTTGGTGTGTTGCGTGATTTCGATAGCCGGGGCGTACATCGCCCCGGTTTTTTTGTTGCCCGAAGGTATGATTCAAACTTAAATTCAACCAAAACAAACAGGCTATTGACGATTGTGAAAAGTGATTGTACAATGAATATGCTCTGGCCTCCTCTTCATACCTACGTCACCGGGTCTTTCCGACATGCATCAGCAGCACTCATCGCCATCGTTCTTTTTATTGCGTGATTATAGCGAGTAGGTTCGTGCTGGTATAAGTTCACCGTGGATGACGGTGATCATAATTGTTCAAGTTCAGTGTGACGAGTGTTGAGGATGGAGGTAAATATGGTTCACAACAGAAGAATTCCGCAGTTTGCTTGTTTGTTGTTGGCGCTGCTCCTGGGTCTAACCGCTGTTTTATTCCTCACCATAGCAGCAACGCAGGCCGCACCTTTGCCGGATGCCCCGTGGAACCCCAATGTCAAGGTCAACGATGACGCTATAGGCGTTTCTGATCAGTGGACGCCGGCGCTGGCAGCCTCCAAGACGACCGGCGATGTATACGCGATCTGGGCCGATGATCGCAATGGCGACCAGGATATTTACTTCGCGCGTTCTACTGATAGTGGCTTCACCTGGGGCATGGTCTCGCGCGTCAATCATGACAGCGGTGGTGCCTGGCAATCTATGCCGGATATCGCGCTCAATGCGACCGGTGCTTTACACACGGTATGGGTGGACTCCCGTGATGGCGGGAACAACATCTATTATGCTCGCTCCCTGGATGGAGGGCAAACGTGGAGTGCAGAGATCCGCGTGAATGATGTTCTTACCAGCTCGGCAAGTTCTCCCGCAATTGCGGTGTTAACCGATACAGTGTGTATTGTCTGGTCAGACTATCGCAATAGCTATTTGAAGCAAGACCTGTACATAGATTGTTCGACGAATGGCGGCGTGACATGGGGCAGCGACGCTCGGGTCAATAACGATGCTGCGGGCGTTTATAATCACTATAACCCGGATATCGTGGTGGGACCCGGCGACATTGGGGCTGCCTATAAAGCGCACGTTGTATGGTACGATTACCGCAACGGCACTACCAATGCTGATATCTACTATGGGTATTTCTCCGCAGCGGCTGGATGGGTCAACCGAAAGTTGAATGACGATGCTACGGCAATGGCGCAATTTAATCCATCCATCGCGATAGCGGGACAGAATCTTTACGTGGTCTGGGAAGACCGACGCAATGACGGAGTCGATATTTTCAGCAGTACCTCATCCGATGGTGGGCAAAACTGGAGCGCGAATCAGCAGGTTAACATGGCAGTAGGCGACGCCGACTCTCCCGAAGTGACGGTGACTGGACAGGGGACAGCCTGGAGCACCTGGCGCGTCTACACTGCGGGGGAGTATATCATCTATGCTGGCAGCTATGGCCCGAACGGTTGGGGGATGGGCAATGCCGTTGTCACTCAGAGTACAACTTACAAACAGGCTCCGGTTATTGCTGCCGGATGGTCCTATGTGCAGGTCGGATGGGAACATCATCCGCAGGATGATAACGACGTCGATCTGCTGGTTTCAGTCTGGAATGGAAGTGCCTGGCAGCCGGCAGTCCAGGTTGATGATCAGGGTGACGCAGGCCAGCAATATCCTGCCATTGCGCGCGGCAGCACCGGACGTTTGTATACTGCCTGGGCGGATTCCCGCGCTGGCGGCTACGGCCCTGCGCTGTATGCAGACCGGTCTTCAGACAATGGCGCGACTTGGAACACCGATGTGCGCGTAGACGACGAACATTCTATTGGCGGCGCGCCATCCCTGGCCGCAGCCGGGATACAGAATGTCCACGTTGTTTGGGCAAGCATGTCGCAAGATTACGGAGCCATCTACTATGACCGCTCTGCGGATGGCGGATTAACCTGGGGCGTTGACCGCCGTTTGAATGAGCAGAACTATATGTCCGCCTCTGACCCGGACATTGTGGTGAGTGGGACGCAGCAACTTTTTGTGGTCTGGGCCGAGACCGGTCAGTTGGTGATGGCGCAATCCAATGATGGGGGGACGAGCTGGCTATCGCCGACGCACATCCTTTCCAGCGCCGTGGGATCGCTCAGTACGCCTGCGCTTGCCGTAGGGCCAGATGGCGTGCTGCACCTGGCCTGGGCCGAAACCGCCTATCTGCAAGCCTTCGAGTATCACATCGGTTACGCGCGCTCTCTGGATGGCGGGAAAACGTGGGTTGACCGGCAATTTGTTGATAGCTGGGCTGACTCCACTGCGGCGCGCGGCAATCCTGACATCGCTGTGGATCCGAATGGCAGCTATGTCCATCTTGTTTGGAATGATGAGGTCCATCGCATCCCCCAAATCTACCATGCGGCCTCTGACGACGATGGCGTCTCGTGGGGCACGCCGGGTCGTCTGTCCAGCGGCGATGCAGAGGCTGTTGCGCCAGCAGTTGCCGTAGATAGCGACAGCGTGGTCTATGTCGTCTGGCAGGATGCGCTCTACGATGCGGATGACATTTTCTACAGCGTTTCCGCAAACTTTGGCGTGACCTGGAGCATGTACAGCCGGGTCAATGACGACGATAGCGCGTGGCCGCAGCGTCACCCGGCGATTGTCGGCGGGGGCAGCGCCTACGCGGTCTGGGATGACTTCCGCAACGTCAACTGGGATATCTACGCTTCCGGGTTACAGTTGGTATGCTCGATCCCCATGAATGGGGTCAAAATCAGCGGCTCTTCAACGACGACCGTCGGCATTCCTGTGACATTACAAGCGCAGGTTTCGCCGTCCAATGCCTCGCCGCCATTGAACTTTGTGTGGTCGCCTCAGCCGGCCTCTGGACAGGGTACAGACGTAGTGCGTTACTACTGGCAGAAACCAGGCACCTACAATATCCAACTTGTGGCAAGCAACTGCGGCGGCGAACCTTTCACGGCTACCCATCGCATTATGGTTAGCTCTCCGCCGCCGATCTTGCCGTGCGTAGAAGGGCAGGTCTACTATGCAACGACGGTTGTTCCGGGCGTGCAAGTGGAGTTGATTGCTGGTTCAAGCGCGAGCGGGTCGGTGCTCCAAACGACTACCACCAATAGCAGTGGGGGCTACCGCTTCTGCAACGTTGCGCCCGGCGCGTACATGCTCAAACGCTATGGCCCCACGCCGGAGTATGTCGATTGGGCGGCGGACAGTCTGACAATGGGCGGCAGCAACGTCATCAAAAATCTGGATTTACCCAAGAAGATGACGCTGCTTACACCAGCCAATGGAGCGACCATTAACACCACCGTCCCCACGATGACCTGGCAAGCTTTGCCGGAGGCCGACCGTTATACCTTCCAACTGAACAAAACGGCGGATTGGACGCTGGTGGAACATACTAACAACATCGTCGGCGCAGCGCATCGGGTGCTCGAACCGCTGAATTGGCTGACCGGTTATACCTGGCAGATTGACGCCTACGCCGGGACGCACTGGGTGGGCAGCACCGCCACACCTTTTACGTTTACCACGCCGATTTCTGTCGTGATCGAATTGCCGCCCTTTGTGGAGATCAAGTCGTCACTGCGCCTTGAGGAAGCGGCGGAAGGTGTGATCGTCAACAAACTGATTGGCGACGACAGCGGCAAGACAGACCTCAATTACGTGGATGTGGTGGCTTACGTCTCTACCTCATTGGCGGAGGCAGCCTCGAACGTCGAGACCATTCTCACGGTGCCTGGCAACGTGCTTGGCGCGCCGGCCAACACGTGGGTGCGCGATACCTACGGTGGGGCGCTGACGCCAGCGACCTCTGTCTCGCTCGGTGGCGGGCAGTACAAGGTGACGACGAATTTGACCAGAGGATGTTTCTGGTGGTTCTGTCCTTACCGCAGGCAGGTGGTGTGGCGTTTCCGTATCCCCAATACCCTCACGCCGCAAACGCTCAATCTGCAGAGCCGCGTACAGCGGACGGGCTACTGGGTCTACAATAGCTTCTCCACCGCTAAACTGCGGCTGGTCAGTACTGCCGGCGCGCTCATTGTCACCAACCGCACGCAACTGTACGACAATTACACCGCCTCCGAAGTTACCAGCCTGTTAGCGCAACTGTACAATGTGGCCCAGGGCGCGCCGCATAACGATCAACCACTCGGTGTCGTTTACAACGCCGACCTGTACGATAATGATGTGCGCGACTGGAACAATACCACGGTCAATTATGCCAGCGAGGCGACCGCCAATACCGTTGCCAATGAACTGGACGCCCTTATCAATGACTGGGTCGAGGACGGGACGTGGACCTGGTCGTATCACTACCTCTTCTCGACTACCATCAGCGTCGACATCTACCCCTACTACTTGTTGCTCGTCGGCGATGATGACGTGTTGCCGTTCTACCGCTACAATGATCCGTTCAACGATGAGAACGGCTGGACGGTGACATCGGCGACCAATCCCCAAATTCGCGCGACGGACAATGATTATATCCTCTCGGACGCACCTTATGCCGATCTGTGGGGCGGAACCGATTGGCAGACCGGCGATCTGGAACTGGCAGTCGGGCGTTTGTTGGGCGCCACGGCGGATGATATGCGCTATTTGCTCAACAACAGCCTGGCGACCGACGGCGGCACATGGCGCGCGGTGATGGCGAGTGTGGATGGTTGGGAGCTTGGTTATAACAACCCAGGTTGCGGAAGCGACTCTGTTGCGGATGTGTTGAACGTGCCGGCGCGGTTGGTGGCGCGTGGCTTCAATGTGCGCAACGATTCCGAGACGCCGCATACCGTGGACGTGATGTCGCCGTTCGATGCAAGCTGGATTACCGGCTTCCGCAACGCAGCAAACGCCGGCATGGATATCTTCTTCATCGGTGGGCACAACAGCTACAATTCTGCCAGTATTCCAGAGAACAATTTCACCCCCGATGATACGTGTTCCGGCGGGACTTGCGGTTACAATCGCTTCGACAACGATCACCCGCTGACCTTCATCGTCGGCTGTCATGGCGGTCTCCCCGTGCCCAACATCGGCGGACGCGGCGGGATTGATGACAATATGGTGTACGACGTTGTCCACGAGGGCGGGCGCGCTTACATCGGCGCGACCGGCTACAGTTACGGCTCGCCGGGCAGTTTGTGTCATGCCAGCTGGGGGGAGAAACTCCTGCAACACTTCTTCGACGAGTTCCTTAAGAGTGGGACGGAAAGCCGCACCATCGGCGACGCGCTGCGGCGCGCGAAGGCCGTCTACCCCTTCGGCCAATACAATCCCGGTACGAGCGCGACCGACGGTGACGCGCTGGATCGCAAGACCGTGACCGAGTTCAACCTCTACGGCGTGCCCTGGCAGCGGCTTGATTATCCAGGAGGGATGTCAGCCGTCAGCGGTCAGCCATCAGCAATCGGTAGGCAGCCGTCGGCGGTGCGGGTGGATGTCGGGAATATTGTCCAGGCGGACACGTACCGCTACACGCGCACGATTACGGTGGATATTGCCGGTTATAGCACGACGCAGGTGATCACCGGCGGCGTAACCTATGACGTGCTCTCGATTGTCGGCGGCGATATGGCCGTCGCCCCGAATTTGCCGATGCTGCCCTATGTCAAGGGCTATACGCTCACACTGCCCATCAGTGCCACCGTGCAGAGCGTCACGTTGGCGGATTCCACCTGCGGCGACGAAACGCCGCGCGAAGTCCCGATTATCGTCGCGCAGCCGTGGTCGGAAGGCGGCACGACCTTTACCATGACGACCGACATCAATACACTCTATCCCGCGCTCGACGATCTTGTGGTAGGCCAGATGCAGAACCGGCAAATGCTGTTGACGCTTTTCCCCATCCAGCATAACCCGACAACCAACCAGACGCGCTTCTGCTCGCAGATGGTCGTTGAGATTGTCTACGATGCGCCGGTGGCGTTGGCGGTCTCGCATGTCACGCCGTTGGCCGCGACGTTGACGCCCGGCGCGCCGATCAGCGTGACGGCGTTGCTGGAGAACGTCACGGACGAGCTGCTCACGGTGACTTCCACGTTGACGCTGCTGGATGCCGAAGGGAACGAAATGGGTTGGCAGGATGGTGGTCCGTTCTCCATACCTGCAGATGGTCACCAGCTCATCGAAGTGGGGTGGAGTGGAACGCTGCCGGAAGGCGTTTACGGCCTCCGGCTGGCGTTGTGGCAAGAGGATATGCTGCGGGGGCTGGCGACGACCAGAGTCAGTGTCGTAGGCGGCGCACTCACCGCGCTGGAAGTCCCGACGGTGACGCTGGCGATGAGCGACACGGCGACCTTCCGCGTGACCTTTGCCAACTATCTTGCCGAATCGGTCACTGCCACGGCGCACTTGAGGTTTTACGATAACAAGGGGGAGATGGCTGCGATCCTGCCGTCGCAGACTGTTACGGAGGTGAACGGGGAGCATGTCTTCACGTTCACCTGGGAAGTGGGCGCGAGCGCGGGCGGCGTCTACGAGGCGCAGGCCCTCGTCGTGCGCGAGGACGAGACGCAGTATGGGCCGCTGACCGATGAGTTTATGGTCGGCAGCGTGCTCCGAAAAGTTTTCCTGCCGGTCGTCTTGCGCAATTTTTAGCCTCAGTAGATCCAAGAATGCTCCAAAGGGATCGTCAGATCCCCGTTCTGGTCTGGACCGCCAGATCCAGACCAAGCAAAATTAGATCTACTGAGACTATCATCCACAAAATCGGGGCGACCTGAATGGTCGCCCCGACTTTTTGTCTGCGATTTTGGTTCGCGCGTTAATCGATGCGCGTATAGCCTGACCCCTTTGCGCCACACACAGGGCACTCATCAGGCGGATGCGGGCCAACGTGCGTGTGCCCGCAGGTCTGGCAGACCCAGTACTCCACCTCGGCCTCGCCCTCTTTGCCCAGGTTCGCCAGCGCATCCTGGTACATCTTCTCGTGAATCTTCTCCACCTGCATGGCCCAATCGAAGGAACGCTCCGCCGCTTTGTTGCCCTCGGCCTGTGCGTCGGCGAGAAATTCGGGGTACATCACGTTGACCTCGTAATTCTCCCCGCCAATGGCGGCTTGCAGGTTCTCCGCCGTGGACTTGATCTCGCCGAGCACGCGGAAGTGGTTGTGCGCGTGGACGGTCTCGGCGGCCGCGACGGCGCGGAACAGTTTGGCGACCTGGGGATACCCCTCACGTTCGGCCTTTTTGGCGAACGCCAGGTACTTGCGGTTGGCCTGTGACTCACCGGCAAATGCGGCATGCAAATCCTCAATCGTCTTCATCGTGAAACCCTCCTGCTATGTGATGATAAATGAAACAACACTATGGATTTGATGATAGACCGGTTGTTGGATTTGTCAATGGGGCTAATCTGCTACTTCGCGGATGCTGATGTTACCGATGCCGAGATTCACCTGGATGTCAGCCCGGTTTTCGGCGCTGTTGTAGTTGGGCGAAGTGTAACGGTTGTTATGCTGCGTGTAGCCGGCAGGCAGGTCGCGCCCGACGATGGCCGCCTCCGTTTGTAACTGCACGCCCAGCCCGGCGGGGACTTCGATGACG
>JAIOAS010000242.1 GCA_019873725.1 Chloroflexota bacterium
AAAAGCAACCCCGTGCTCATCGGCGAGCCGGGGGTGGGCAAAACCGCCATCGTTGAAGGCCTGGCACAGAAAATTGCCGGCGATGATGTGCCCGAAATCCTCAAAGGCAAGCGCCTGGTGTTGCTCGACCTGGGAGCGTTGGTCGCCGGGACGCGCTTCCGCGGCGAGTTCGAGGAGCGGCTGAAGGCCATCCTAGAAGAGGTGCAGCGGGCCGAAGGCGAGATTGTGCTTTTCATCGATGAACTGCACACCGTTGTTGGCGCAGGGAACGCGCAGGGCGCGCTGGACGCGTCGAACATGATCAAACCGGCGCTGGCGCGTGGGGAGTTGCAGTGCATCGGTGCGACGACATTGGACGAGTACCGGCAGTACATCGAAAAGGACGGCGCGCTAGAGCGCCGTTTCGCCCCGGTGTTCGTGGACGAGCCTTCGGTGGAAGATACAATCGAGATGTTGCGGGGCTTACGCGACCGCTATGAGGCGCACCACAAAGTGCGCATCTCCGATGAGGCATTGGCAGCGGCGGCGCGCCTGGCGCATCGCTACGTCACCGACCGGCATTTGCCCGACAAGGCCATTGACATCATCGACGAGGCCGCCGCGCGCTTGCGGGTGGCGCTGTTCACGCTTCCGCCGGACCTGAAGGCCATGGAGGCGGAAATCAACCGTCTGCGCGTCGAAGAAGAAGCGGCGGGCAACATGCGTGACTACGAGCGCGCTGCCGAGGTAAAGACTCAACGCTTGCGGCAGGAAGAGGCATTCTCTGCCAAACGCGAGGAGTGGCTGGGCCGTCATCAACTGGACGAGTTGGTGGAGCCGGAAGACATCGCTGCTGTTGTTTCGGCGTGGACGGGCATCCCGGTGTACCAGGTTTTGGAGAAGGAGGCCGACAAATTGCTCCGTATGGAAGAAGCCCTCCAGCAGCACATTGTCGGGCAGGATGAGGCCATCAGCGCCATCGCGGATGCCATCCGCCGGGCGCGGGCCGGGCTGAAGGACCCTCGCCGGCCCATCGGCAGCTTCCTGTTCCTGGGGGCTTCTGGCGTGGGGAAAACGGAGACGGCGAAGGCGCTGGCGGTGTTCCTCTTCGATGATGAGGATGCGCTGCTACGGATCGATATGAGCGAATACCGTGAGAGCCACACTATCTCGCGGCTGTTCGGCGCGCCGCCGGGGTACGTGGGCTACGATCAGGGCGGGCAGTTGACCGAGGCTGTGCGGCGGCGGCCCTACCAGGTGGTGCTGTTCGACGAAATCGAGAAGGCGCACCCTGACGTATGGAACGCGCTGCTGCAAATCCTCGATGAAGGCCGTCTCACCGACGGGCAGGGCCGCAGCGTCGATTTTCGCAATACGGTGGTCATTATGACCTCCAATATCGGTACGGCTTACGGCAAACGCGGCGGGGCGCTTGGCTTCGCACGTGGGGCCGACGATCAGGATGAAGAGGTACGCCGCCGGACGCTGGCCGCGCTCAAGGAGACTTTCCGCCCCGAATTCATCAACCGCGTGGACGAGATCATCGTCTTCGCCAACCTGACGTTGGATGATGTGGCGCGTATCGTCGATTTGCAGATGCAGGAAGTGCAAGCGCGCCTCAGTGAATACAATCTGCGTGTCGAATTGACGGAGGCAGCCAAGCGTTGGCTGGCCGAACAGGGCTACGATCCGCAGTTTGGCGCGCGCCCGCTGCGCCGGGTGATCCAGCGGCACGTGGAAAGCCCCTTGAGCGTACAAATCCTGCGCGGCAAATTTGGCCCTGGTGCGCACATCCGCGTGGACGTGGCGGCGGCTGCCGATGCCGCCCGTGGCGATGGCCGTGGGGCCGAAGGGGCGAACGGGGCGCTGGAATTCTATGCTGTCGAACCGGAAGAAGCCGTAGAACAGAACATCCCTGTTGAAGTGGTGCCTGTGGATATCCCGGTTGGGCAGCCGGCCTGAATCGCTCTGTTCGATGTTTCAGCGGTTCTCAGACGAGTGGGGGAATGTCCTGAGAAATCATGTGATATTTTGCGCCTATAACAATGTCTTTTCCCCCTGGAATTGTTGTCAATCCTGCAATATGGTGTATATCATGAAGTAGACACCCTTGGGTGTCTACTAGCTTTGTACATACGATACATATCCGGAGTAGCTCACGAAGGAGGTGGTGCTATCGCAGGAAACACATAGAGAGCGCGTGTGTAGTCTTTGATTTTCAAATTTCATAACCAATCTAGTACAGGAGGAGTCCTATGTTGAAGAAGTTGTGGGTTTTGTTGAGCCTGGTGCTGGTTGCCAGCATGGTTTTGACCGGATGCGGTGGTGGTGCCAAGGGCGATAAGCTCAAGGTCGGTATGGTGACCGATATGGGTGGCGTGGATGACAAATCCTTCAATGCCACCTCGTGGGCAGGCGTCCAACGCGCTATCAAAGAGCTAGGCGTGGATGGTACAGTGCTGGAGTCCAAGCAACAGACGGACTATGCGACGAACATCACCCAGCTCATTAATCAGGATGCCGATTTGATCATCACCGTGGGGTTCTTGCTGGCGGACGACACCAAGGATTTTGCGGCTCGCTATCCTGACACCAATTTCGCTATCGTCGACTTTGGTTCGCTGGGCCCAAATGTGCGCGGGCTGACCTTCAGCACTGATGAGGCGGCTTTCCTGGCCGGCTATGCAGCGGCGGCAGCGACCAAGACCGGTAAAGTCGCTACTTTCGGGGGTATCAACATCCCGACGGTCGCCATCTTCATGGTGGGCTTTGAGTACGGGGTGGACTACTACAACCAGAAACACGGCACCAATGTCGAGGTTCTGGGGTGGGACACCGCGGCGAACGACGGCGTTTTCGTAGGCAACTTCGACTCGACCGATGATGGTCGCCGCGTTGCGGAAACCTTCATGAACGAAGGGGCTGATATCATCATGCCGGTAGCCGGTCCTGTGGGTCTGGGCACTGCGCAGGCGGTCAAAGAGCGCGGTAACGCCTGGGTGATTGGCGTCGATACCGACTGGACCGTCAGTGCGTCGGAGTACAAGGACATCATCCTCACCAGCGTGCTGAAGAACATGGATGTCGCCGTCTTCGATACCATCAAGGCCGTGCAAGCCAAGGACTTTGCGGGCTTCAAGGGCGAGAACTACGTCGGGACGTTGGCCAATAACGGTGTGGGTATTGCCCCGGTTGCTGCCGGCGCGGTGCCCGAGAGCCTCAAGAGCGAACTGGATCAGATCAAGGCCGACATCATCGCCGGCAAGATCAAGACCGGTTGGGCCGAATATTCGGCGAGCTTGCAGTAAGTTGTACGGAGGGGCGCGGTCATTTGACCGCGCCTCTCTTTATGTGTGGCCGACTTTGGCTGCGAGCCGCCACCCTCGCCGTCAAAAGATGCTTCTCTCGTACTGATTTCCAGAACCGAAATACAGGTCTTTTTCTCTTTACCGATGTTGTGATCTCGGTGGCTTTTCACGAAGGCGTTTAACCGAACCTGCGGTACAGCCCCGATAATGAAAATTTCACCGCAGAGCACGCGGAGAACGCAGAGTCAGTGGCTCTAATTTTGCTTGGCCTGGATCGCCATTCCAGACCAGTAATGGAGTATTTTTCGATCTACTCGTATTTTTCTCTGTGCTCTCTGTGGTTATTTATGAGGAGGAAGCGATGCCCCCTGTTTTGGAACTGAAGGGTATTACCAAACGATTTCCTGGGGTGTTGGCGAACGACCACATCGATCTGACCCTGGAAGAGGGCAAGGTCCTGGCGCTGTTGGGGGAAAACGGGGCCGGGAAGAGCACGTTGATGAACATCCTCTATGGCTTGTACAAGCCGGATGAGGGGGAAATCTTCGTGCGCGGCAAGAAAGCCGATATCCATGGTCCTGGCGATGCGATTGCGCTGGGGATCGGGATGGTGCACCAGCACTTTATGCTCGTGCCGGTGTTGACCGTCACCGAGAACGTGATGCTGGGTATGGAATCCATCAAACACAAGCTGTTTCTGGATCGTGAAGTGGCTGCCAGGCGGATTCACGCGATATCCGAGCAGTACGGCCTGGATGTGGACCCTTATGCCCTGGTGGGCGATTTGCCCGTGGGCATTCAGCAGCGGGTGGAAATTATCAAGTTGCTTTACCGGCAAGCCGATATTCTGATTTTGGACGAGCCGACCGCGGTTTTGACGCCCCAAGAGGTGCGGGGACTTTTCCAGGTCATTCGTTCGCTGCTGGCTAAAGGAAAATCCATCATTTTCATCAGTCACAAATTGAAGGAAGTCCTTGAAATCTCCGACAACATTGTGGTATTGCGCGGAGGCCGGGTAGCCGGAACGGCACTGCCACAGGAGAGCAACGAGCGGAGTCTGGCTTCGTTGATGGTGGGTCGTGAGGTGATTCTCACCGTGGCGAAGGAGAAGGCGCAACCCAAAGAGCCGGTGCTGGAGGTGGAGAACCTGACCGTCAAAGGCGAAGGGGCACATATCGCCGTCCGTGATGTCTCCTTTAGTGTGCGGGCGGGTGAAATTGTGGGGGTGGCCGGCGTCCAGGGCAACGGGCAAACCGAATTGGTGGAATCACTGACGGGATTGCGTCCCCCGCAGAGTGGCGTGGTGCGGATTCTCGGTAAGGACGTGACCCACGCTTCGCCGCGGGTGATCACGGAAGCGGGCACGGCGCATGTCCCCGAAGATCGACAACGCGATGGCCTGGTGCTGAGCTATCCCATTGCCGACAACTTGATCTTGAACACGTATTATCTTCCGCCTATTGCCAAAGGGATGCTCATGCAGGAGGCAGTGATCCAGCAGCACGCCGAACGTCTGGTGGCCGAATACGATGTGCGCACGCCGAGTGTGATGACCTCTGCGGGCAGTCTATCCGGCGGCAATCAGCAGAAGGTGATCGTGGCGCGTGAATTGAGCCGGCCGGGGAAGTTGGTCGTCGCTGCGCAGCCCACGCGCGGTCTGGATGTCGGCTCCATCGAGTACATCCATTCGCAGTTGATTCGCAAGCGTGATGAGGGGGCGGGGGTATTGGTTGTCTCCGCCGAATTGGATGAGATTCTCTCGCTGGCGGATCGTATTATTGTGATGTTTGAGGGGCGGATTATGGATATTGTGCCCATTGAGAAGGCCACCCGCGAAGATTTGGGGTTGCTGATGGCAGGAGTGCATCCCGACGAACACAGTGCCGACGGCGCGGCTATAAAGGAGGCAGCATGAGCGTGAAAGATGCAACGCACAAGACGGCGAAAAACAAGATGCAGGCGCACCGCTCCCGCAAGCGTTGGCGCACGCTGCTTACACCGTTGATGGCGATTGTCACGGCGTTGATTTTGGGCGCCATCGTGATTGCCGTGACGGACATCTCCGTTTACGAGGCCTTCCAGCAGGGAGTCGGCGCCGGCCTGCTGCGCGTGGTGGAAGTGGTTGCCACGGCTTATGGGGCTTTCTTCAGTGGTGCCTTCGGCAACCCGGCCCGTATGGTGCGGGGCTTGAGCATCTGGATCACCACCGGTGATGGGCGAGCCTGGGTCCAGTCACTATACCCGATCACCGAGACGCTGCGCTATGCTACACCGCTCATCTTTGCGGGTCTGGCGGTGGCGTTGGGGTTCCGCGGGGGGCTTTTCAATATCGGCGCAGAAGGCCAGTACTTTATCGCCGGATTGACGACGGTGTTTGTGGGATACGCACTTACCGGCGTGCCGTGGTTCATCCACGCGCCGCTGGCACTGCTGGCAGGCATCCTCGGCGGGGCGCTGTGGGGGGTGATTCCCGGCTACCTCAAGGCTAAAACCGGTGCCCATGAGGTCATCAATACGATCATGCTCAACTACATCGCTTTCCGCTTTGCAGAGTTCATGCTGGATGTCGGAGGGCCGATGGCGCGTGGTGATGGGCGTCCGGTCAGCCCCCTGGTGCAGCCCTCGGCCAGGCTGGCGCAGTTCTTCCCCTCCAATCCCGATATCCGCTTCAATATCGGCTTTATCCTGGCGCTGTTGGCGGCGGTTTTCGTCTACTGGTTGCTGTTCAAGACGACGGTCGGTTATGAGATCCGTACGGTGGGCCAGAATCCGCGTGCGGCGAAATACGCCGGGATGAGTGTGGCCCGCACGATCGTGCTCACCATGGCGTTGAGCGGCGGGCTGGCCGGCTTGGCGGCGTCAACCGATATTCTGGGCGTCATTGGGTTTATGCCCAATGCGTTCTCCTCGGGCTACGGCTTCGACGCGATTGCCCTGGCTTTGCTTGGCAACAGTCATCCGTTTGGGGTGGTGCTGGCATCGCTGCTCTTCGGCGCGTTGCAGGCCGGCGCCCGTAATATGCAGGCCATTGCGCGCGTGCCACTGGATCTCACCGATATTCTCCAAGGCTTGATCATCATTTTTATCGCCGCCCCGGCCATCATCCGTGCTCTCTATCGGCTGCGCCCCGCTGAAGGTGGCGAGGAAGTCGTAATGACGCGCGGCTGGGGACAGATGTAGGAGGTCGCCATGAACGAGAATTTCAACAACACGCGCCGGGCACGGACATTGGGAATCGTCTTTCTGGTTTTTGCGGCCTTGATGCTTGCCCTTTTCCTTCCCGGCACGACGGGAAGCCAGCGGACGACTTTCGCTTTCGATCTGGAACTCAGTCAGGCGTTGCCTATCGGCAGTCTGACGTTCAGCACGCAAGGGGGGCTCTATCTGTTGGCCGTGGTCGCGGTTTTTCTGGGGGCATGGCAACTGGCCAAGGGTTTCAAACAAGTGTACCTGATTCTGGGTGTGGTGCTGCTGATGTTCGTGCTGGCTTTCCTTACCTGGGCAGCGCGTGATAACTCTATGAATATGACCGGCATGTTACAGGCCACGTTGTTAAGGGCGGTCCCCATCACGTTGGCGGCGTTGAGCGGCGTGATGTGCGAGCGCTGCGCCGTCATCAACATCGGCATCGAAGGGATGATGCTGATGGGCGCTTTTACCTCGGCGTTGATCGGCAGCCTCAGCCAGAGCGCGTGGGTGGGACTGCTCGCCGCATTGCTCGCCGGTGGCCTGATGGGGGCGTTGCTCGCGGTGCTGGCTATTCGTTACAAGGTCAACCAGATCATCGCCGGTACGGCCATCAACATCCTGTCGACGGGATTGACCAGCTACTTTGGCTCGCGCTATCTGCAATCTATCCCTGAACTCAACCGCCCGCTCACGTTCGGTCCGGTTCCGTTGCCGGTTCTGTCGCGTATCCCTATCGTCGGACCGGTGCTTTTCACAAATACGGTGCCGGTCTATCTGATGTTGATCCTGGTGTTTGTGATTCACGTCATGCTGTTCTACACGCGCTGGGGGCTGCGTACGCGCGCTGTAGGCGAGCACCCCAAGGCCGCCGATACGCTGGGCGTGAACGTGCTCAAGACGCGCTACATTAACGTGATACTTGGGGGAATGGTCGCCGGATTGGGTGGGGCGTATCTGGTACTGAGTTCGGTAGCGCGTTTCGATGAAAATATGACCGCCGGACGTGGTTTCATCGGCCTGGCAGCCATGATTTTCGGCAAGTGGAGTCCGATCGGTTCTCTGGGGGCTTCGCTGATCTTCGGTTTTGCGGACTCGTTGCGCACCAACCTGGCGATCCTGCGCGTGCCGATCCCTTCGCAGTTCCTGTTGATGGCGCCATACCTG
>JAIOAS010000243.1 GCA_019873725.1 Chloroflexota bacterium
CAGATTCTTTAATTAACACTTCATAGCGATTGCGTGGCAATTTGGTTAGTTTTAGGATAGAAGCTCAAATATAGTATACTACATTTTGGCTGTTGTGCAATTGAATCTTTGTCTCGTTTTCCGTTTCCCTTATTCCCTTTTCGTGGTATCCTGCACCCTTACGTGAGATGGACAAGCCATAAAATTCAGACCTGGGAGGGTAATGTTATGTTGTAGCCGCACGTGGATTACATGGATATTGATGTGCAGGTTAATGTTCCAGAAACAATTGTCAAGCGGGATGGCGATGCAGACCGTATCGAGACGGCGCTGAAGCGTTGTTTTAACAGCCTCAGCCGGCGGCCTGTTATCTCCACCGGTGAATTGACGCAACAAGTCGTCAACATCGTTGCGGCCAAGTACGAGCAACCCACCGTGGAGCAGATTCAAGACATTGTTGAGATGGTGCTGCTGGCGGCGTGTGAGTATGAAGCGGCCAAGCACTATAATTGGGCGTTACGAAGACAAAGACCTCACCACGGCGGCGCAGGAAGTGGCCTGCTCGGCGGGTACGTGTGAGTTGGAATTCTGAGTCATTTTGACAGGAGTAACAGGATGTTCGGGATAGTTCCGCCTGACCCTGTTAATCCTGTTTGAGGGAACTATATGCACTTCTCATCATTTTTGCGCGTGATGTCGTTTAACATTCGGGTGAACGTCTCTGGCGATGGTCTCAACGCCTGGCCTTATCGCAAGGATTTGGCCGCCAGCATGGTTCACCTGCACCAACCGGATGTTGTGGGACTTCAGGAAGCCTTATCTGATCAGGTGGACGATCTGGCGGCGCGTCTGCCCGATTTCGCATGGGTGGGGGTGGGGCGGGACGATGGCGCGTGCCAGGGCGAGTTCGCCGCGATTTTCTACCGCCGTGCACGGTTCGCGTTCCTCGATCAAGGGACGTTCTGGTTGTCGAAGACGCCGGATGTTCCCGGACGTTTGGGATGGGATGCAGCTTGTGTGCGCATTGCGACCTGGGCTAAGTTGCGTGATACGGCATCGGACGCCGAATTTTTCTTTTACAACACGCATTTTGATCACGTTGGCGTGGTGGCGCGCCGTGAAAGCGCGCGGCTGCTGCTCAAGGATATGCACGCACGGGCCGGCGCACTACCGGTGATTCTGGTCGGCGATTTCAATTGCGCTTCCGATGCGACGCCGTATCGCTGGTTGACCGGTGGATTGGGGAAAATCCCGCTACGCCTGTACGACGCGCAAACCCGGTCGGCGAGACCGCATCACGGTCCAACCGGCACATTCCACGCCTTTACCGGCATCCCACGCGAGCGCATTGACTACATCTTTGTGACGGAAGGCATTGACGTTCTTCGCCACGCCATCCTCGCCGATTACTGGGACGGCGGGCGCTACCCCTCGGATCACATGCCGGTGGTGGCGGATGTGATACTGAAAGACTTACCCTGAGACGGCATCCAGAAAATCGGCGAAAGCCAGCAATTCTTGCCGCAGTTGGGTCATCGTTTCGGGGAGATGCCGGATGAGGATCTCGATTTGTTCTGAATCCAGGTTAAACGTGTAGACGTTGCGCACGACGTGGCGGAACCCACGATAGCGGTCGAGCTGCTCTCGAAGGCCGTGGCTGAGTACAGCGGGCCGCACTTCTGCAATCTCGGACGTCATCTGGCGTAACAATTGTTGATGCCATTGCGCGCCGGTTGGTTTGGTTTCATCAACGCCGTCGGCGATGATTTCCAGTAATCTCTCCACTCCGGCGTAGAAGCTGTGGAGATTCAGCGCGACAGCATCCAGATAAAAATACGCGCCTGACGTTTGGCCTTCTTTCCAGATGTGCAAAGCACGTTCTACGACGCCGGCTAACTCTGCTATATCGGCGCGGATACGTCCAGCAATGGTACGATAGACTATGTTCACAATGGCACTCCTTCACGCTCGATGACTTGGCGAAGATGGGGTTTGCAGCGTTCCATAACAACCAGATCAATTTTGAATTCCGGCGCGAGGTCCTGCAATTTGGCGACCGCAGTGAAGTAATCTTCGTCAGCAATGCCCCAAGCAGCCAGATCGATATCCGACGTAGGGGAGAACCACATCCCGTGGACGAGCGACCCGAATGTGACGACGCGTGAAGCCTTAAACTGGTCGTATAACAGCGCTGCGGCATGGCGCGCCACATCCCAGGCGCGCGTTTTGCGTTCCTCGAGGTGTTGTTGCATACGCGCCTCCCGGCGACGCAGCGTCTCCTGGTACTTTGTCAGTGAAATTGCGCCGGCTTCGTGCATCATTTGCTCCTTTCACCTGATAACAATTATAGCACAGATATGGAACTTCCCTTTTCCCGCAAGCGTCTTATCATCAGTTCTATGAATCACACATCACGTCTTACGAAGGAGGTTCCCTATGTCCCGCAAAACCTGGTTAGTCGTCAGTTTTCTGATCGGTTTTGTCATTTTGATCGGTGGGCTGATTGGCCTGCTGATCCATTACGAGCGTCTCCCCGAAACGCTCAGCCAGCACGAAACGCTCGTGCTTGGACAAAACACCCTGGTCCCCGGCAGCAATGCCTCAATGCGCGTCGTCGTGCGCGATAGTCGTGACGCGAGTCCCTTGCCCAATGCCGAAGTCGAGGTGCGGCTGCGCCCGGCGGACGGTGGGCGGGCGAAGGTGCTCTTCAAGGGGACGACCGACGCATCCGGCAACGTAAATGTCGCCTTCGCCGTGCCGGAGGACGTTGAACCGCAGCAGACGCTCATCGTCGAGACGAAGTCCAGCCTCGGTTCCGACACGCTGGAACAGGCGGTGACGGTCAAGCGCGACTACCGCATCCTGCTCACCACCGACAAGCCGCTCTACCAGCCGGGACAGGTCATCCACATCCGCGCGCTGGCGTTGGGAGCGTTCGATCTGCGTCCCGCCGCCGGGCAGCCGCTGGAAATTACGGTGGCGGACGGCAAGGGCAACACTGTTTTCCGCAAGACGCTCACGGCGTCCGATTACGGTGTGGCGGCGGTGGATTTTCAACTGGCGGACGAGGTCAATACCGGGCCGTACAAGCTCACGGCGACTATTTCCCCCCCTTCCGTCCCCTCCGGCGGGGGGGAGACAGGGGGGGGAAGTGCTGAGAAAACCGTCACCGTTGAACACTACGTCCTCCCCAAATTCGATGTCAAATTGACCACCGACCGCACGTTCTACCGTCCCGGCGACCACGTCGAAGGCACGCTCAAGGCCGCTTACTTCTTCGGCAAGGAGGTGGCGGGCGGCACGGTGAAGCTGGAAGGCTATACCTTCGACTTCCAGCGCATCGTCGCGGTAACGTTGGAGGGGACAACGGACGACGCAGGTAACTTCACGTTCAGCTTCGGCCTGCCGGACTACATCGCGGGCAGCGAGCTAGAAAGCGGCGGCGCGCGCTTCTACATCGAAGCCGCCGTCACCGATCAGGCCGAGCACACCGAAGTCGGGCGGCTGTCGCTGCCCGTGTCCCCAAATGCGCTCGTCATCAACGCCGTGCTGGAAGGCGGGCAGCCGCGTCCCGGTGTCGAAAACATCCTTTATGTGATGGCGAGCTATCCCGACGGGACGCCGGCCGAGGCCGCGTTGACTGTGGCTGTAGCCGAGAGTAACGAGACATTCACCGGGCAGACCGGCAAGTATGGCCTGACAGAAGTGCGCTTCACGCCGCCCCTGGCTACGCTCAACGTGAGTGTTCAGGCCCGTGATGCGGCCGGCGCAGAGGCATATCGTGTTTTCTACTTTGAGGGTCGATGGGATGAGGAAACCGTCCTCTTGCGGCCCGACGCCCCCGTGTATCGCGTCGGCGATACGATGTGGCTTACCCTGCTCACCTCGGCACAGCGCGGTACGGTCTACGTGGACATCATCCGCGAAGGCCAAACCGTGAGCACGCGCGCCGTGGATGTGACCGACGGCAAGGCCGAAGTCGCCGTTGACCTCACCCCCGACCTCTACGGCACGCTCGAACTCCACGCCTACAAGATTCTGCGCTCCGGCAGCATCACCCGCGACACGCGCCTGGTGATTGTCGATCAGGCCAGCGATCTCTCCGTGGCGCTGACGCCCGGCGCAGACACCTACCGGCCCGGCGAGGACGCCGCGCTCGATGTGCAGGTCAACGGCGCGGACGGCGCGGGCGTGCAGTCGGCGGTGGGGCTGGCGGTGGTGGATGAGTCGGTCTTTGCGCTGGCGGAACAGGACCCTGGCTTCGCCAAGCTCTACTTCATGCTCGAAGCCGAACTCTTGCAGCCGAAATACGAATTGCACGGGTTTGGCATCCCCGAATTGATCTCCGAACCGTATCCGGTGGACGATCCGGTCTTGCGCGAGGCGCAGGAAGGCGCGGGCAAGGCGGCGCTGGCTTCGGCGATTCAACAACAGGCGTCGCCGTTCAGCCTGAATGTGAATTCGCACGAGCAGGCGATGCAGCGGGCTTACGAGAAGCAAGAGAGATTCTACACCGGCTTGGCGAAAGGTTTGTACGGTCTCCTTTTGCTCCTTCCTCTGGCGGTGATGACGTTGAGCGGCGTCTCGGTATGGCGCGGGGCGGAGCAAAAGCACTGGCGGCGGCTGTTGGGCAGCGTGGGGATGGCGTTTGGCGCGCTGATTGCGTTGGTGTTGATGCTGGCGGGCCTATTCTGGCTGGTGAACGACCTTTTCTGGCGCGCCAGCGACATCATGATGGTGATTCTAATGGCGCTGGTGGGCCTTTTGGGACTGGTGGGCGTGATTGGCCTTATCGTGATCGCCATTAAGCGCCGTGATGGGCGCTTAGGCGCGATGTTGGGGTTGATTCCGGTGTGGTTCGTGGTGCTCATCGTTTTGCTCTTTGCTGCCGAGCGTGGCGACTTTTTCCCGCGCGAGGGGTGGGAGATTGCCGGCCTTATCGCGCTGGGCCTGCTGCCGCTGGCGTTTATGCTGCGCAGCGCGGGCTTCGTGCTGGAAAAGCGCGTCTTCCCCAGCGTGGCCGCCTTGGGGATGGCGCTCATCCTGGCGGTGTTGCCGTTGTTCACGTTGATTGGCGGCTTGGGCGGCGCGGCTTTCTCTGGCGCTGACGCCGGATTTCGGCGCGGCGACGTGATGATGGACGAGGGAGTAGTTTTGGAGATGGTTCCGCCGCAGATGATGGTGGTGGAGAAAGCCGTCGAAGTGGAAAGGGTGGTGGAAAAGGGGGAGTCTGTGTCCCCACAACAGGGGACTGGGGAGCCGCCCCGCCTGCGCCAATACTTCCCCGAAACGATGCTCTGGCTGCCGAACGAAACCACGGATGCGAACGGCGCGCTGCACCTCGAGTTCCCCGTCGCCGACAGTATCACCACCTGGCGGGTGACGGCGCTGGCCTCCTCGCAGGATGGACGGCTCGGCAGCGCGACGGGCGGGTTGCGCGTCTTCCAGGATTTCTTCATTGACCTCGACCTGCCCGGCTCGCTCACCGTGGGCGACGAGATCGCCGTGCCGGTGGGCGTCTTCAACTACCTGCCGGAAGCGCAGACAGTACGCCTGGAAGTGCAGCAAGAGCGCTGGTTCACGTTGCTGGACGAGCCGGTCAAGACGCTGGAAATCGCTTCCAACGACATCACCGTCGTCTACTTCCGCGTCAAGGCGCTGGACTTCGGCGCGCAGCCGTTCCAGGTGACGGCCTACGGCAGCCGCATGTCCGACGCGATTCGCAAGGACGTGCGCGTCTTCCCCGACGGCAAAGAGCTGCGCTTCACCGTCTCCGACAAGCTCAGTCCGACGATGCCCGTGCAAGAAACCGTGCAGATTCCGGCGGACGCAATCCCCGGCACGCAGAAGCTCATCGTGAAAATCTACCCCGGCATCGTCAGCCAGGTGGTGGAGGGGCTGGACGCGCTCCTGCGAATGCCCTACGGCTGTTTCGAGCAGACGTCGTCCACGACGTACCCGAATATCCTGGTGCTGGATTACCTCAAGACCACCGATCAGGCGTCACCCGAAGTGCAGATGCAGGCCGAGGAGTACATCAACCTGGGCTACCAGCGCCTCACCACCTTCGAGGTGGATAGCGAACCGGGCGGTTTCTCGCTGTTCGGTGAAGCGCCTGCCGATCCGATGCTCACGGCCTACGGCTTGCAGGAGTTCGGCGATATGAGCCGCGTCTACGACATCGATCCCAAGCTGATCGGTCGCATTGCCGACTGGCTGTTTGCGCGGCAGGAGAGCGACGGTTCCTGGAAGGGCGTCGCGGGCTTCCACGAGACGAGCCTGACGTTGATGACCGACAAGACGCAGGTGACGGCCTTCATCGTCTGGGGGCTGGCGGACGCGGGTTACGCGAATGATGACCGCACGGCGCGAGGCGTGAGCTTCCTGCGCGAGGGCGCTTCTCAGGTGGAGACGGCCTACGATTTGGGTTTGGTCGCCAATGCCTTAGTGGCCTACGATATAGCGTTGGAAGGCAAAACCACTGGTGCGACGGACGCGGTGTTGGATCGTCTGGCTGGTCTGGCGAAGCAGGATGGTGAGGCTGTCTACTGGGACGCAGGCCGCGAGACGTACATGGGCGGCTACGGCAACAGCGCGCAGCTCGAAGCGACCGCGCTGGCCGCGCTGGCCTTCATCCGCGCGGGCAAGCATGGTGACCTGGCGAACGCTGCGCTGACCTACCTGGTGCGCAACAAGGACAGCTTCGGCACCTGGGAGACCACCTCGGCGACGGTGTTGGCGCTCAAGGCGCTCATCGCCAGCGTCAAATCCGGCGCGGAAGACGCCGATGCGACCGTCACCGTCACGCTCAACGGTGGACAGGCCAAAACGGTCGAGGTCAAGCCGGAGAACTTCGACGTGGTGCAGATGCTCGTCTTCAACGATGTGCCATTGGGCCGCGAAAACCAGGTTGACATCACCCTGAGCGGCAAGGGCAACCTGATGTACCAGGTCGCGGGCAGCTACTACCTGCCGTGGGACAAACTGCCGATGTATCCAGAGCTGTTGGGCGCTGAAGACCTCGTCACCATAGATGTGACCTACGACCGCACCGAATTGGCGGTCAACGACACAGTCGGCGTGAACGTCGTCGTCACGCTCAACGAAGGCGTGGCGGACTCCGCGATTGTGGACCTGGGCCTGCCGCCGGGCTTCAGCGTGGAGACGGAAGACCTGGCGCGGCTGGTCGCGCGTTACCAGGACACGCCCGAAGACTACGGGTATGCCAAAATCGAGCGGTACGAGCTGACCGGGCGGCAGATTATCCTCTACGTGAGCGATCTCACCGCCGGGCAGCCGCTCGAGTTCGGCTATCGGCTGCGGGCCAAATTCCCGCTCAAGGCGCAGACACCCGCGAGCACGGCGTATGATTATTACAATCCCGCGACAGTTGGGGAGCAGTCACCGCAGGTGTTGACGGTAGACGGTAGACCGTAGACGGCAGACGGGGAAAGAGATTTGGTTTTGAAACACACTCTGGTTGTCGGGGGTGCATTTCAATTCAGGGGCAAAAGCCAGATAAACGCATAACCTAAGCCGCAGAGTTCGCAGAGAACGCAGAGGGATTTTTTAAATCTCTGTGAACTCTGCGTGCTCTG
>JAIOAS010000244.1 GCA_019873725.1 Chloroflexota bacterium
GATCTGGCGGTTGAACAAGGCGGAGGCCGGCGCCGGCGCGCTCGGCGATCTGGGCGCGCACATCATCGACCTGGGCCGCTTCCTGGTGGGCGAGATCGAGAGCGTCGGCGCAATGACGCGCACGTTTATCCCGGAGCGCCCGCTGCCTGACGGCTCACCGGCGAAAGTGGATGTCGATGACGCCTTCGTGGCGACCGTCAGTTTCGCCAATGGCGCAATCGGCACGCTGGAAGCCACACGCTTTGCCGCCGGACGCAAAAACCACGAAGTCATCGAGATCAACGGCGAAAAGGGCAGCCTCGTCTTCAACCTGGAACGTCTGAACGAGCTAGAGGTTTACTGGGTGGGCAAAGGCCGCAAGGAGACACAGGGGTTCACCAACGTTCTGATCAGCGAGCCATACCATCCCTGGTGGTCGAACTGGTGGCCACAGGGACACATGATCGGCTGGGAGCACACCTTCGTGCATGAGTTGACGCACTTCCTCGACTGTATCGTGAACGATAAGGACGTGGCCCCCTACGGCGCGACCTTCGAGGATGGCTACCGCGCGGATTGCGTGTGCGCGGCGATTGTAGAGTCAGCGGTGACGAAACGGCAAGTCGATGTAGCGTATTGACGAGGCTTTATCGCTTGCTCACTATCCACCTGCCTCCGGCAGGTGGCAGGTACGCCGAAGATGTAGCCCATTGAAAGTGTGCTTGTGCAAAATCGATGTTTGCGCCATAATGCGTATGTCGGGTCGGCCACAGTTCAAGGAGGTGATGTCCCAATCAATATCCAATGTTCAATGGCATAAGTTTTCACGATTCTTCAAAAATTCCAAACCTTTCTAAGGAGGAAAACCAGATGAGTAAGCTAGCACGTTTATGGATTTCGGTGATGATGTTGTTAAGTTTTGTGACCATCACCCCGGTAGCAATGGCTGCGCAACCGGCGGCAACACCGATTGCCATCGAGACGACCGCCCCCTTAGCCGAGTCGGCGTTGGCCCCTAGCAGTATCGTGACCGTCACGATTTTGCATACCAACGACTTCCACGGCAACTTGCAAGCCTCCGGCAGCAATCCGGGTATGGCGCGGACGGCCAAGGTCATCAACGATGTGCGCGCGGCCGTCGGTGCAGAGAATGTCGCCCTGTTTGACGCTGGCGACCTGATGCAGAGCACCTTGCTTTCAAACCTGTTCAAGGGCGAGTCCACTATGGACATATACAACTTGATCGGGTATGATGTCGCCACATTCGGCAACCATGAGTTCGACTGGGGCCAGCAAGTGCTTATCAGCCGGACCGAACAGGCCGATTTCCCGTTTGTGGCGGCCAACTTGACCGTCAAGGAAGGGGATTCGTGCGCCGGTTGGACTTCCCCGGCCTGGGCGCGTCCCTGGTACACCATCACCTTGGGAACCGCGCCAAATCAAGTCGTCGTTGGCGTGATCGGCGTCACTTCTCAGGAAACGCCATATATCACGATTGCGTCAGCAACCGAGGGGCTATGCTTCAAAGATCCCACAGCCTCCATCTTGCAATACTATGACGCCGTGGATGCCGCTTCGGACGTGATCGTCGTCCTGAGCCATCTTGGCAACACGGATGGCGGCTATGGATACGGCCTTGTGGTCTATGGCGATCAGACGTTGGCCAGGAACCTGGCAGCGGCCGGAAAACCCGTCGCGCTCATCATCGGCGGGCACAGCCACACCGACTTGGCGGCAGCGCAGGTCATCAACGGTATCACGGTAGTCCAGGCGCACTACGCCGGTCGCAAGGTGGGACGCGCCGATCTGGTCGTCAACAAGAGCACCGGCCAGGTCAACGTAGTCTGGCAACGACTCGTCGTCAGCACGACCGGCCCGGAAGACCCCGACGTTAAAGCGCGCATTGACGAATGGGCTAATGATCCGTGGTATCTAGCAGAGATCAACCGCGTGGTGGGGTTCAGCAATGTGGACCTGATCCGTAACTACAACGGCGATTCGCTGATGGGCAAATTCGTCAACGACGCAATCTACAACGATCTGAACAACGACGCAGAACCCCTCAACAATGTTGATATGGTCTTCAACAACCCTGGCGGTTTGCGGGCCGACCTTACTTCCATCACCAAGCCGTTCACCCTGACCCACGGTATGTTGTACAGCATCCTGCCGTTCGGCAACGCAACGGCTGTTGGTGACATGACCGGCGCGCGGATTCTGGAACTGCTCAACCAAAGCGCTACCCTGTTCAAGGGCGCATTGCAGGTGGCCGGTATTCGCTACAGCTTCTACGCTTATACAGATACGATAGGCGTGTATCAACCCTGGGCATGGGGTGCGTATGATGTAGAAGTCCTGAATTCGGCTACAGATACATGGGAACCTCTGGAGATGGACAAGACTTACCGCGTCGCCACGAACGAATTCCTGGCGCCGGCCGGTCAGGATGGATTCACGCCGTTCAAGTATATGACCAACATCAGCTACTGGGGTGATATGCTGGATGGCGTAGAACGCTGGGTCTCCACCGCTTACTCCACCACGGCCAGCGCCTACAACGAAACGTTGGATGGCCGCATCACCCGCAACGGAACAAGCGCCGGCGGCGACATTATCCCGGTCACCGTCCTGCATCACAACGACTCCCATGGCAACCTGGCGAAGGGACAATACGTAGGCTACACACAACTAGCCACGTTGATCAAGCAAGAACGGGCGCACAACCCCGACCGCACTCTCTTGCTCAACGGCGGTGACGCCGTCCAGGGCGACGCGATGATGTACTACTTCAAGACAGCCCCCACGGGCTTTGCAGCGGATGGCACGGCGCTGCCGGTCACAATGACGACGCACCCGATGATGGCCGTGATGAATGTGATGAGCTACACGGCGATGGTCGTGGGCAACCACGAGTACAACTTCGGGAACGAAGTCTTCAAGAGCGTGCTCGGACAGGCTAACTTCCCCATGTTGCAGGCGAACGTCTATGACACAGGCGCCTATGGCATTGCTGACGTGCCGGTAGAGCCGCATGTCGCCGTCACCCTGCCCGGCGTTGGCGGCGATGACATCAACGTTGCCGTCTTGGGCATCGGCAACCACCGCGTCCCGAACTACGAACTGCCGAGCAATATCCCCGGCCTCACATTCACCAACCCGATCACCGAAGCGCAGACACGCGTGCCGGCATTGCGGGCTGCCAATGATGTCGTCGTTGCACTGACGCACATCGGCTTCGCGGAAAACCCGGCCAGCGTCGAAGTGGATGAGAATGTAGATGTCAATCTGGCCGCCGAGACCAACGGTCTCGATGCTATTATCGGTTCACACAGCCACACGAACCCGGCGACCGGCTTCGGGAACTACAAGTTCCTGCCGACCATTGTGGGCAGCCCGGACAATACCCCGGTCATCATCAACCAGGCCTATCGCTATAACAACACCCTGGGAGTTGTGGTGATGGGGTTGCGCGCCAAAACAGGTGGCGGCTACGAAGTCGTCTCGCGCGCTGGGCGCTACATCTCGGTCGCATCCAGCACGCCAGAAGATGCGGACATCAAGGCCATTGTGGATCCGTACACTGCAGCGCTCGCGCAGTACAACGCCACAGTGCTCGGCGAAACGCACCATCCGATTGACGCCACCACGGCCTACACGCAAGAGACCAACGGCGCAAACCTGCAGGCCGACGCCTCGGTATGGGAGCTGGCACAACATGGCATTAACGTGGACTTCCACCTCTCCGGCGCGATGTCCAACCGCAAAGTAGCGGATGGGGCGACGCCCACCACTCCCACTACCCTGAAAGTGTCCGATATGTTCACGCTGATGCCCTATGAGAACTCGCTGGTCACGATGCGCATCAATGGGCCACAGCTCAAAGCCATCCTGGAGCGCGCGTATCGCAACTACTACTACTACAAGTACGTGCCCGGACAAGGCGGCTACTCTTACTACACCACCTGTATGCTGGACATCAACGCTGGCGGGAAGATCACTTATCACGACACCTATCCGGCGTTGCCGAACGGGGACAATGTGATGTCGCTGACCTTTGGTGACAAAGCAGTAGACTTCCTGGATGCCACCACCTACTATACCGTCTCGACTGTCAACTACCTGGCGGCCGGTTCATGCAACTTCAACAATGGCGGCGTCAGCTTGTGGCCATTGGATCAAATTGTCAACGACACGCAGTACTACGTCCGTGACGCGGTAATCAACTACATCACCGCCCATAAAGTCATCACGCCAGAGATTGAAGGACGGTTGACCTTCCTCAGCTCTGATCTCTCCACCTCCACGAAGACCGTGGTTGACAGTGACGGTGATGGCGTAGCATCGGCCGGCGAAATCTTGACCTATACTATCACCCTTGTGAACACTGGCATTGATGGCGCTGCGGTCTGGCTTACCGATACCCTGCCGTCCAGCGTGACCTATATTCCGGGCAGCCTGTCTTACAACATCGCTTTCCCCGAAGGATCAGTTATTACCATTACGGGCAACATCCTGGTGGCCAAGACCGCCGACTTCCCCGCCCGTCCTGATGGGGGCTCCTTCACCATCAACTTGCCCGGTACCATCAAGTTTGCTGTGCGGGTAGGCGATCCACTGCCGCCCGGCAAAGAGATCGTCAACCAGATAGAGCTGCGCGATCACCGG
Source organism: Chloroflexota bacterium (assembly GCA_019873725.1). GTDB lineage: Bacteria > Chloroflexota > Anaerolineae > B4-G1 > SLSP01 > DSWT01. The sequence continues at coordinate 4,645 of JAIOAS010000244.1, forward strand.
ACGTTCTACACTATCGCGCCCGCGACGATTCCGCTTGCCCGCACCTATATCTATCTCCCACTCGTGATGCGCGCTTACACCGCACCCTAGTGTGAGTTCATAACGACAAAGACGGTAGACAGAAATCCTGTCTACCGTCTTTTCGTTTGGACAATCCGAGCGCGCTACAAGCCGGAGATGCACAGCGCCAGCCCCGCAAAGGTCAGCGCACAAAGCGCGATAACCATCATCATCACAAATAGCTGGCGGCGCAACGTCCATGCCCACCCCACCCCCGCGCCGGTTGCCAGGGCGAGCAGCGTGAACCACAGTTGCCCGGCTTGCATCACCGGGCGATTGAGCACGGTCTCCACATACCGCTGCTGCCACGTGTTGACGAACACCAGCAGTGGAATCGGCAGCACTTCCGGCGACATCCAGAAGATTGCAAAGCCCAGCGCCAGGACACCCCCGACAAATGCACCATCCCAACCGGATTCCAGACGCGCCAGGCGCCACCCGCCGAGCGCCAGCACTGCCAGCCACACCAGCGGAGCCAGCGCCAGATGCAGGCCCGCATACGGATCGATTCCCAGAACGACAACCGCGCTGACGCATCCCAAACCGAACAGCAGCGCCAGCCGCCCGCCCGACGCCGGCGCAGCATCGGCGTCGGGATACAACAAGGTACACAAGGCCATCGGCAGCCCCAGGTAAAGCAGGCCCAGGAACGAGTAAAGCGTGTATTCGAGGATCACCATTGGCGAGCCAACGCCGACGAGCACGGTGGAGACACTCACCAGCGATAGCAGCATCCCCATCAACCCGTACAGGCGCGCCCACGACGCGCGAGACCACCTGCCGCCCGCCTCGATCATCTGCCAGACCAGGCCACCGAGCAGCACCAATGCCGGCCAGAACGTCAGCGGCGCGGCGGCCTCGGCCTCCACCGTCCCAAAGGCCGCCATCGCCTGGTGATACCCCAATTGACCGAGGAAGGCCGCGATCCACACACCGTTGATCCAGGCGGAGGTCAATACCGTCACCGGTCGTCCGTGTTTGTGCAAAAACACCCCAACCAGCGCCGCAGCCAGCGCCGCGAGGCTGACCCACACCTGCCCCTGCACCGCAAAGTAGACGGCGTAAGGCCAGGCATCCACCCAGGCGTACACCCCCAGGCGATACAGCGGCAGCATCAACGCGGGCGGCAGCGATGGCGACAGAAGTAGCCAACCCCCGACGGCAACCAGCCCCCAACACAACGGCCACAGCCAACGGGTAAATCTCTCCGGCAGCCAGGCGCCGGCCCGCTCTGTCCCCCATTGGCCGGTCTCCAACGCACCGACAAACAGGCTGCCGCCAAGCCACATCCAGGCCAGGTCCACCAGCCCCAGAATCCCCTGGAACGAGAGCACGGTGTTCTCACCGAGCGCGGCAGCATCCCGCCGCCCCGCCAGCGCGTAAAAGAGCGCCACCACGACCAGCGTCCCCCAGAATGTACGACCGAGCGCGGGCGGTTTGCGCAAGCGGTTCGTCAAGGCCAGCACGGCCAGATAGACCAGGCTCAGTACGACCTGACCGGGCCAGTACCAGGCTTTTGGCAGATTGCGGTACAGGCCCCACGCACCGTAGGTAAGATATGCCACACCAAAGCACAATACCCACAGCCAAAACCAGCGCCGATAACGCGGCATCGTATGCCCGACCGCGCCGCCCACCCACAGCATCCACACTGTCGGCAGCGCAAACGCGGGCGTGCCGGCGAGCGCCCCACCTGCCAAAACGCCGTACCAGGCCAGATAAGCGCTCAGCAGCACGTAAGCGGGCAGCGAGAGGCGTGTGGCAGCGGCTAACGCAAAAGCCCAGGCCGCCGTGAACAAGACCAGGCCAAACGGTAGCACCAAGGGGCCGCCGGAAGGCAGCACGCCGCTCAACAGCGCCGCCGCCAGCGGCAGCGCGCCGCCGAGCAGGAGCAACCCCACCCGTCCGGCCGGCCCCGCGCTCCACAATCCACGGATCAGCCAAAAGCCGGAGGCAGCCTGGTCTCCATAGCGCGCGCGGACATAGTCCCATGCCGCACGCAGTACGCTGTGCTTCCAGCGGGGAGAAGGAGACTCCGACATCACAGCCTCTATCTAGGCCGGCGCCTCACGCAAATGAAATGGCACATTGACGACGATCACTTCGCGGCGGAAGAGGAACGCCATCTGGATGAGGAGCGCCGTCTGGTTGTGCAGCAATTGTTGCCAGGGCCGGGCGGTGACGAACTGGGGCAAAACGATGGTGACGACTTCATCGCGGCGGGTGGGGTCGCTGATTTGATCCACGTATTGCACCAAAGGCCGCAGGATGGAACGGTAGGGAGAGGGCAGCACTTCCAACGGGATGCCTTTTCCCCACTTCTGCCACTTCTCCAGAATACGGGGGGTTCGAGTCGGGTCGGTCTCGACGTAGACGGCGGTCACATCATCCGAAAGCGATTGCGCGTAATGCAGGGCGGCGAGCACGGCGCGGTGCACATCGCCGATGGGAACGATGACCCGGTTGCGGCAGATGGGTGGAGGTCCGCCGTAGGTTTCTAAAGACAGTTGCCGGGCCACCGAGGCGTAATGGCGATGGACGGTCAAGAAAAACGAGATGAAGATGGGGATCCACACGATAACGATCCACGCGCCATCAACGAACTTGGTGACGGCAAAAATGATCAGTACAATGCCGGTCACGATAGCGCCTACCGCGTTGACCAGAGCTTTGAGCTGCCAGCGCGGCCCCTTGATGCGCCACCAGCGCACCACCATCCCCAGTTGCGAGAGCGTGAAGGAGAGAAAGACACCCAGCGCATACAACGGAATCAGCCGCGTCGTC
>JAIOAS010000245.1:0-3167 GCA_019873725.1 Chloroflexota bacterium
CCGATCAGGTTGGCGATCACGTGGCTTGGATAGATCATCATGAACCAGGCGATGGGGATAAGCACTGGCACATGGCCCAGTTTGAGGCCCAGCCTGTCGGTGTAGTGGTACGGCCCGTAGACGAGGCCGGTTTCGACGCCGATTTGCTCATACAGCCACGAGATGACGGCGCTGAGGGTAAAGAAGATCAGGGCTTGCCGCCAGCCAAGCGCATAGATGGCATGACACAGGCTGAACACCCACAGGGTTAGCGTAAACGAGGTCAGGGTCATTGGAATGTAGGGTAGCTTGATGATCGGTGCCAGGTTCGCCCGAATAATGGAAAACGCTACCAACGCCAATGAAGCGATCATCAAAACAAGCACAACGCGACGCGCCATAGGTCTCTCCTTGTCAAACGATTGGCTAACTGCCTGGCATATTCGTCAAAACCTTGTTGACAATGATATACTATCTCAGGCTATTTGGCAACCTGCACGGTTGAACTGCAGAATAATTTAGTGCCGAAATGTCTATGCCACACAATAGCCTGATCGAGTAAAGAAGGGGTGGGGCAACGATGAAAAAGACAATGACCGGCTGGTTTCTGATTTTGACTTTGGCTCTGCTGCCGGCATGTCCGGTGCATGCTGCCGCGACGTTGGAGTTGTATGGCACCTTCCATGCGATGGGCGTCATTGTGACGCTGGGAGCAGCCGACGATCCTGATGGTGACGCGACGGCGCAGGTTGCGTATCGTGTCAGTGGGAGCAGCGCGTACCAGACGGGCTTTCCGCTCTCCCGCATCACCAATACGCGCTTTGTGGGCAGTTTGTTCTGGTTGACGCCGGGCACGGCCTACGACGTGCGCGTCACCTTTAACGATCCCGACGGCGGGCCGCTGAACGGCGCGGTCGTGACGGGCAGCGCGGCCACCCGCGCCGAAATCACTATCCCCGCGCCGACCCGCTCGTACTATGTCAGCCCCACCGGCAGCGGGACGGCGTGCAGTTTGGCCTCGCCCTGTGCGCTGACCACCGCGCTGAGCCAGGCCCAGCCTGGCCAGGAAGTGGCCTTGCGCGGCGGGGTGTACTATGTGGGCGAGATTGACCTGCCTCGCTCCGGCACGGCCGGCGCGCCCATCGTCATCCGCGGCTATACGGGCGACACGGCCATCCTCGACGGCGGCGACCCGGCGACGTTCGCCTGGACGGCGCAGGGTGGGGGCGTGTATCGCACCACCGTCAACGTGGGCGATCCGCACCTGGTCACCGCAAACGGCCAGCGCCTCTATCCGTATCAAAGCCTGTCCGATTTGCAGAGTCTGATCTGGGGCATTCCCGGCTTTTACGCCAGCGGTACGACGCTGTACGTGCGTCTGGCCGGGGATGCCGATCCCGGCGGAGTGACGATGGTCGTCTCGCGCTACAATCGCGCCTTTGTGGTCGAACGGAACTATATCTATTTCCTCAATCTGACTTTTCGCCATTACGGGCAGGGCGATTACGCCAAGGCGATCTATTTCAACAACGCCAGCGATTGCCTGGTGCAAAGTTGTACCTTTGCCGTCAACGATTTGGGGATCGGCATCAAGCGTGAAGCGCATCGCAACGTCATTCAGGACAATACGTTCTACGACACCAACTTTGACTGGCCGTGGGATGCGGTCAAAACGGGCAGCCGGCTGGAGACCGGCGGCATCCGCCTGTACGACCCGATGACGGGGCGTGGCACCGTGATCCGTCGCAACACCTTCCACGACTATTTCGACGGCTTGGGCGTTTGCCCGGACGAGACCGCCGGTGTGACCAACGAGACCGACGTGTACGAGAATCTGGTCTATCGCGCCGGCGACGATGGGATGGAGACCGATGGGCAGTGCAGCAATGTGCGCATTTGGGGCAACACGTTCCACGATGTGCTGGTGGGCATCTCGCTGGCTCCGGTGTACGATGGACCGGTGTACGCTGTGCGCAACCTGATCTACAACACCGGCGCGGGCAACAACGACTATTCCGGCTTTCCTTTCAAGTTCAACTCCGGCTACGATCAATCAGGGCCGATGTTCTTGTTCCATAACACCGGCGATGCTGCCCTGCCTGACGGCAACGGTTTTGCGCTTTTTTCTCCCGGCTCATGGACACAACTGACCGCCCGCAACAACATTTGGGCCGGCACCGCATACGCCCTGTACAATGCCAACCCCACCCAGCCCCTCGATCTGGATTACGACAATCTCTACACCACACTGCCCGGTGAGCTGGTCTGGTGGGCCGACCTGCCCGACCGGCACTTGAACACGCTGGCCGAACTGCGTGCCGCGACCGGGCAAGAGCTACACGGGTTGAACGCCGTGCCGGGGTTCATCAATGCGGCGGCGGGCAATTACCGATTGGGCCAAGAAAGCGCTTTGATCGATGCCGGCGTCATCATTCCCGGCATCAATGACGATTACCAGGGGAGTGCGCCGGACATTGGGGCTTACGAGTTCCAGCCGGCGCTGGCGCTGTACGCTGCGCCCGGCAATGCCCTCATTCGCTTGAATTGGGAGGTCAACGTCACGCTGCCGCTCACCAGCACGTGGCGCATCGGCTACGTGGGGCCAACAGGCGACCAGCCCTCGCCCATCACCGGCATCATCAGCCCCACCCGTGCCTACACCCTGACCGGGCTGACCAACTACACGCGGTACACTGTGACCCTGCAGGCCATGCTAGACGGCGTTCCATGGCTCAGCGACACCGTGCAGGCGATGCCGACCGACCGGCTCGTGTATCTGCCGTTGATTCTGCGCGATCGATAAGTTGAGAGTCTAAGTCTTGATTGCATTCGACAGGGGCGAGAGTATAATTTTTCTGTTCATAAGCGGACTTTTTGTTACCGAGCGCTACATAGGCGCTGGTACACTCAAACTCTACGGGAATAAGGAGACGAAGACCTATGCTAAAACCCAAACCAACCCAAGGCGACACCACGTGGTTCGTCCACGACCGATTCGGAATGTTCATCCACTGGGGACTGTACGCGCTGCCTTCACGCCACGAGTGGGTGCAGTCGCAGGAACAGATCGCGCCGGAGGATTACTATCGTTACTTCGAGCGCTTCAATCCGACGAAGTACGATCCGCGCCAATGGGCCAGAGTGGCGCGCGAGGCGGGGATGAAGTATGTCGTCCTTACCTCCAAGCA
>JAIOAS010000245.1:3768-7422 GCA_019873725.1 Chloroflexota bacterium
ATGCTGGTCAACACTGTGGCCTGCGGCGGCAACCTGCTGATGAACGTCGGGCCGACCTCGCTGGGGACGTTCGACCCGCGCGCGCTGAATGCCCTGGCGGTCTACCGCGACTGGATGGCGTTGCACAGCGAGGCGATCTACGGCTGCACGCAAAGCGACTATCCCGCGCCGCGCGATTGCCGCCTCACGCAGAATGGCAATAAGCTCTACATTCACGTGTTCGCCTGGCCGTTCAAGCATCTGGTGGTGCCGGAACTGGCGGGCAAAGTGAGTTACGCCCGTTTCCTCCACGATGGCAGTGAGGTGGCGCTCAAGCCCACGGAGTGGTCGGCGAGCCAGTTGCAGATTGGCGACGATGTCCTCGTGTTGGAACTGCCGGTCAAGCAGCCGGACGTGGTTGTGCCGGTGATCGAGCTGACGTTGCAATGAAAACGCACGATTACACCCACCTGTTAGGCGAGTTGCGGAGCGAATATGCTGCGCGCGCGCCGAAATCGGCGGCTTTGAACGAGCGGGCGCAGCGCGTGTTGGTGGACGGCGGCAGCCATACATTGCGTTTGATGCAGCCTTTCCCGCCGCGCATCGCCGCCGCCCACGGCGCATGGGTCACGGACGAGGATGGTCACCGCCTCCTCGACTTCTGGCAGGGGCACCTCGCCAACATCCTGGGACACAACCCTGAGGTCGTCACAGCGGCGGTGTTGCAGGCTCTCGCGGACGGGGTGGGCCTGCAAACCGGCTTCACCGAGCGTTACCAGGTCGAGGCCGCCGAGCTGCTCTGCGCGCGCACCGGTGCGGAGCGCGTGCGCTTTACCACGAGTGGCACGCTGTCCACGATGTACGCGATCCTGCTGGCGCGTGCCTTCACCGGGCGCGACGTGGTGCTCAAGGTCGGTGGCGGCTGGCACGGCGCGCAGCCCTGGGCGCTCAAAGGCATCGGGTACCACGGTGAACAGGGGTACCAACACGTCGAAACGGCAGGATTGCCTTCCGCCGTGTGCGCAGAAGTGGTCGTCTCGCGCTTCAATGACCCGGGGATGCTGCGCGAGCACTTCCGGCAGTATGGCGACCGCGCGGCGTGTTTCATCGTCGAGCCATTTATGGGCGCGGGCGGCTTTATGCCGGCGACGCGCGAATATCTCCAGACCGCCCGCGAACTCACCACGCAGTATGGTGCCGTGTTGATCTTCGACGAGGTCATCGCCGGGTTCCGCTTCCGCGCAGGCGACACAGGTGCGCTTTACGGGGTGCAGCCCGACCTGGCGACCTTCGGCAAGATTATCGGCGGCGGAATGCCCGTGGCAGCAGTCGCCGGGCGGGCGGACATCCTGAATCTGGCAAGCCGGGCCGGGCGGGTGAAATTTTCCGGCGGGACATACTCCGGTCACCCGGCGTCAATGCTGGCGGCGGCGACGATGTTGCGCTATCTGGTGGCGCACGAGACCGAGATTTATCCGCGCCTGGCGGTGTTGGGTGATCGGATCCGTCAAATCCTCGAAGACGCGTTTTTGGACGAAGGGATTTATGCGCGTTGCACGGGGTGGGGGAACGATGCGCTGCCCGGCAGTTCCATCTTTATGCTGCACTTCCCATACCAGGAAGGACACCCGCTGAGCGCGCCGGACGACGTTTTCGATCCGGCGGTGTGCGATGTGGCGTTAAACGGCGATGTGCTGCAACTGGCGCTGCTGTTGGAGAATGTCCACATCACGCATGGGCACGGCGCGGCCTCTACGGCGCACACGGAGGATGATGCAGTGTTTCTCGAAGCCGCTTGCCGTAACGTAGCCAGGCGGTTAAGGAAGGCGCGAGGTTAACAGGTTGTGCATCCTGTTAAAAAACTGGCTGGCCTGAACAGTTACCAGATTTCAACACCCAACACCTGCGCCACCGTATGCATATCCTTGTCCCCGCGCCCGCTGATGTTGACGATCATTAGGGCGTCCGGCGACAAGGTGGGCGCGCGTTTGATGGCTTCGGCGACGGCGTGGGCGCTTTCCAATGCGGGGATGATGCCCTCCAGCCGGCTCAGCGTTTGCAGCGCATCCAGCGCCTCGGTGTCGGTGGCGTAGACGTACTCCGCGCGGCCCAGGTCGCGCATCCAGGCGTGCTCCGGCCCAACGGCGGCGTAGTCCAGCCCTGCCGAGACGCTGTGCGTGAGCGCGATCTGCCCGTCGGCGTCTTGCAGCACGTAGGTCTGCGCGCCGTGGAGCACGCCGAGCCGCCCCCGCATGGGATCGGCGAAGCGTGCCGCGTGCCGCCCGTCGGCAATCCCTTCACCGCCTGCTTCCACGCCGATAAGCGCGACGCCTTCATCTCGCAAGAACGGGTGGAACAGCCCGATAGCGTTCGATCCGCCGCCAACGCAGGCCACGAGCGCGTCAGGGAGGCGGCCTGCGGCAGCGAGGATTTGCGCGCGCGCCTCCGTCCCGATGACGGATTGGAAATCGCGCACGATGCGCGGATAGGGGTGCGGCCCCAGCGCCGAACCGAGCAGGTAGTGTGTGTCGCGCACGTTCGTCACCCAGTCGCGGATGGCCTCGTTGATGGCGTCCTTGAGCGTGCAACTGCCCGCGTCCACACCGCGCACCTCTGCGCCGAGCAGGTTCATCCGCAGGACGTTGAGCTTCTGCCGTTCGATGTCCACCGTCCCCATGTAGACGACGCACTCCAGCCCCAAAAGCGCGCAGACGGTGGCTGTCGCTACGCCGTGCTGCCCGGCCCCGGTCTCCGCGACGATGCGGCGCTTGCCCATGCGTTTGGCGAGCAGCGCCTGGCCGAGCGCGTTGTTGATCTTGTGCGCGCCGGTGTGCGCCAAATCCTCGCGCTTGAGGTAGATGCGCGCCCCGCCGAGCGCCTTCGTCAGTCGCGCGGCGAACGTGAGCGGGGTGGGGCGCCCGGCGTACTCGCGCAGCAGCCGGTCGAACTCACGGGTGAAGTCCGCGTCGGCGATGGCGGCTTCGTAGGCGGCCTCCAATTCGCGCACGGCAGGCACGAGGACTTCGGGGATGAACGCCCCGCCATAGTTGCCGTAGTAGGGGCCATTGGAAATAACAAGATTGGATTTTGTTTTATTCATTGTTTGCCTGTTCGATTCTATGCTATAATGCAATTAGATGTCTATAAAAAGAGACGATGCGAAACCAAAATCAGGAGTTTAATATGCAAATCTATGATTTCAAAGTCTTACTTGAGCCAGATGAAACGGGCGGCTATGTCGTTTCCTGCCCGTCTTTGCCCGGCTGCTATACTCAAGGTGAAACGGTTGCCGAAGCTCTAGATAACATTAAAGAAGCCATTCTTTTATGTTTGGAAGACTTGCAAGCCCAAGACCAAGTTATCCCTGATATGTCCCAAACTCTGATCAGCAGTGTAGCCGTAGCAGTATGAACCCGAAATTACCTGTCGTCTCGGCTTATCAAGTGATAAGAGTTTTGCAGCACGTTGGCTATGAAGTTGTCCGCCAGCGCGGTAGTCATATTCGCTTGCGGGATGGGACTGATCCAAATCATTTACCAGTTACTGTGCCCAATCACAAAACCATTAAGCCAGGCTTGTTGCAGCAAATCCTCCGCGATGCCAATTTAACGGTAGATCAGTTTTTATCGCTTCTGAAGTAGACTTCTTACCGTATTGCCTCAATAAAGGCTTTCA
>JAIOAS010000246.1 GCA_019873725.1 Chloroflexota bacterium
CAAAATAATCCTGGCATCCACGACTTTCACCCCGTGCCCCTCCGCATACACCAGCACGGGATTGGCATCCGATTCGGCGATGTCGTCGCCCAGGTCCATAATCATCTGCGAATAGCGGCTCAGGGCCTCGGCGAGGGCGGTGCGGTCGCGGGGCGCTTCACCGCGCGCGCCGGCCAACAGCGGCGCGCCCTGGATGTCGGCCAGCATCGCCAGCGCGTGCTCCGCCGAGATGGGCGCGACGCGGAAGGTCACGTCCTTGAGGATTTCGATGAAGATGCCACCCAGGCCGAACATCACCGTGGGGCCGAAGGTGGGATCGTTGATCGACCCCAGGATGACCTCTGTGCCGGATGGCGCCATCTGCTGGACGGCCACGCCCTCGATGCGTGCGTCGGGTTTGTAGGCGCGGGCGTTGGCTACGATGTCGCGGTATGCCGCGCGCACCTCGTTCGCCGAACGCAGGTTGATTTTCACCCCACCGGCATCCGATTTGTGCAGGATGTCCGGCGACATAATTTTCAGCACCACGGGATAGCCCATCGTTTCGGCCAACTGCACTGCCTCGTCTTCCGTCTTCGCCAGGTCGGTGACGGCTACGGGCAGGCCGTAGGCGGCGAACACCTTCTTGGATTCGATTTCGCTGAGGTACACCCGCCCCGCCGCGCGCGCCTGCGCGATGATGGCCCGCGCGGCAGCCGTATCCACATCGGGATATGGCGTGAATTCATCCGTCGCCAACTCGCAGTTGCAGGCGTATTCGTGCAGTGCGGCGATGGCGTTCACGGCAATGTCCGGCGCGCCATAGGTCGGCATGCCGTTTTCCACCAGCCATTTCATCGCCCGTTCGGCTTCTGCGCCGCCGATGAACGACACGGCGATGGGTTTGTCGGTTATGCCCGATTCATCCACTGCACGTTTGATGGCCCGGGCAATATCCATCGGGTCGTTGCGCTGCGTCTCGCAGAAGAGCACGACCAGCCCGTGTACCCACGGATGCTGCAATGCCGTCTTGACCGTCGCCAGATACTCCGGCCAGCCGCCCATGCCGGTCAGGTCGGCTGGATTTTTCACCGAGCCGATCTCCGGCACATAAGCGCGCAGCGCGGCCTGCAAATCGTCCGGCGCAAACCGCAGCGGGATGCCGTACCGTTCAGCAGCGTCTGCCGCCAACACGCCCACGCCGCCGCCGTTGGAGATGATCATCAGATTGTTGCCGCGCATCGGCGGTTGCAACGAGAGCGCCAGCGTGCGGTCGAAGAGGTTGTTCAGGTCCGAGGCGCGCACCACGCCGGCCTGTTGCAGCGCAGCGTCATAGACCTTGCCTTTACCGGCCATTGCGCCGGTGTGCGAAGCTGCCGCCGCCGCGCCGTGCGCCGACACGCCTGACTTGAGCGCGACGATGGGCTTGCGCGCCCGCCGTGCAATATTCAGAAAGCGCCGTCCGTTCTGGAAGCCCTCGACGTAGATGGTGATGCATGTCGTCTGATCATCCTGATCCAGCCACTCCACCAGGTCGCCGAAATTCACGTCGGCCATGTTGCCCACGGAGATCATCTTGTCGAAGCCGACGTTGCGGACGTAGCTCGCCACCGTCATCGCAATGAGCAGCGCGCCGCTTTGCGAGATCATCGCGGCTTTGCCCGGCAGTGGCATGAACGGCCCGAACGAGGCATTGCACTTGTCGGAGTTGCACATGATGCCTACGATGTTTGGCCCCAGGAGGCGCATCCCGTAACGCCGCGCCGTGGTGACCAGTTCGTCCTCCAGGTCTTTGCGACCGATTTCGCTGTAGCCGGAGGCCACCACAATCAGCCCTTTGACGCCCTTCCGTCCACATTCTTCGGTGACGGCGATGGTGCGTTCGGCGGGCACGATCAACATTGCAGCATCGATCGCGCCGGGCACGTCCAACACGGAGGGGTAGGCCGGTAGCCCTTGAATTTCGGTCTCTTTGGGGTTGATGGGATAGATTCGTCCTGGATACTCGCAGTCGATCAGATTTTTCACGGCCAGGTAGCCGATCTTACCGGGGGTATTGGATGCGCCGATGACGGCTACCGATTGCGGGCGCAACAGCCCGTTCAAGACTTCAAAATCCACGTTTACGCCTCCTGAAGTCACGAATCTTCACTAATCGGAAGAAAATCCGTTCTAATCCGTTCAATCCGTTGACTAAAACAAAAATTGCAAGTTATAAAGCGCGTTCTACACGCGAATTATAACTTGCAACTTTTAACTTTCAACTTGTAGCTTGAACTTTTAGGGTCAGGCTTTGTGCTCTAGCCCCAGACTCGCGTACAGCCGGTCGAAGTCGAAGTGTTCCTCTAGCAGCGTCTTGAATTGCTCTAGTTTGGCCCTCTGCCCCAGGCGTGTCTTGCCGAACACATCGTCGATGGCATCGACCGTTTCCATGGTGTTCTTGCGGGTCAAGAGCACCGGCACGCCCAGCTCTTCAGCGCGGCGCAGCACTTCGGGCACCGGGCGCAGGTGCCCGGTGAGGATCAGGCACTGCGTCGCGGTCTCCAACGCCACCAACTGGATGTCGGTCCGGTCACCGCCGGTGATGACGGCCTTGGTGCCGGGGATGCGGCGCATACGGGGCAGCGCCTGTTCGGCGCTCATCGCGCCGACCATCAGGTTTTCGACGAGCGCATCGCGTTTGTCCGGGCACGCGAGACATTCGGCATCAAGCACGTCGGTGATTTCACCCACGCTGATGGCCTGTAGTTGTTCGCGGAGCGGCAGGACCCCTAGCGTGGGAATACCTCGTCCTTCCATACACGAGAAACACTCCTGCAATCCTGCAATCTCCGCTTCGGGCACGGCGTTGATGGCTAACCCAACCAGGCGCTCGCGGAATTGCCGCTGGGCGTCCACGCAGGCGTCGCCCATACTCACCGGGTTGCGATAGCGAATCATAGCCAGCACCGGTACATCCAGGCGATTGGCGACTGAAACCGGATCGACTTCCAGGCTCAGTCCCTCGCGCAGCGAAGCGCCACCTTCAACCAGCATAATGTCCTTGCCCACCGAAACCCGCTTGTAAGCGGCCTCGATTTGCGGCATCAGGTCGCGGTCGATGCAGCCGCACCGCAATTCCATCACCATCGAGGGCGACAGCACCACCCCCACCATGTTGACCAGGGGATCGGTGATCCCCAGGATGCGGTGAATGAACGTGGCATCTTCATCGTAGACACGCCCCGGCAACGGCTCCCACGGATACGTGGAAACCGGCTTGAAGTATCCCACTTTGTAGCCGTCTTGCTGCAAGCGTTGGCCCAGCGCCAGGCAAAACGCCGTTTTGCCACTAAAGCGTTGTACCGAGGTGATGTAGAGTGCTTTCATAACTCCCTCCTTAGAATAGCCACCGAGCCCGCAGAGTTCACAGAGAAAAATTCCTGAATGCCCTGCGGGTCCCGTCGTGTGCTCTGTAGCTTAATTTGCGTTTGAATTAACGCCGTCCTGCGCGGCTGTCTACCTTCTCGTCGAAGCGGAACGATAGGGAGATTTCCCCGCCTTCATATTCTGTATGCAGGACACACCCACTGCGCTGGAAAACGCGCATCATCGCCATATTCCCCGCGATCACGTTGGCGCGGAATCCGTGAATCCCCCGTTCCTTAGCGATGCGCATCAGGAAGTGGAGCAGATGCGTGCCGATTCCCTTGCGTTGGTGCTCATCTATCACCGAGAAAGCGATCTCGGCCATGTTTTCGTTGTAATCCATCATCCAGTGCCCGGCCGCTACAATCGGCGCGGTATCCGATGTCCCTAACGTCCCCACGATCCCCATGTGGCGGTCGTAGTCGGCAGCCACCATCTCCTGCGCCAGCTCGTGTGGGAAGTCACGCCGCACCTGGAAGAAGCGCAGATACACCGAACGCTCAGACAGCTTGTAGAGGTATTCCTGGAACAGGCGCTCGTCGCTCGGCTTGACCGGGCGGAAGAACAGCTCAAGATCACCGAACTTCTCTGTGTGTTCCATCTCCACCGGATAAACCGTCTCTGGGATGATCTGGTCTTCGTAGAGATACTTCATCTTCTTGGCTTCGGCCAACAACTGCTCGCGGAACTTGGGATGTGCGATCTGGATGAGCGCCACAGCCCGCTCGCGCAGGCTCTTGCCGTGCAGATAGGCCACGCCGTATTCCGTGACGACGTAGTGGACGTTGCCACGCGTCGTCACCACGCCGGCGCCCTGGCTGAGGCTCGGCACGATGCGCGACACTGTCCCTTGCGGCGTCTCTGCGGTGGAAGGGATGGCGATAATGGGCTTCCCCTGGTGTGACATCGACGCGCCTCGCATAAAGTCGGCCTGTCCGCCGATGCCGCTGTAAATTTGATGCCCGATGGAGTCGGCGCACACCTGCCCGGTGATATCGACCTGCAGGGCGGTGTTGATCGCAATCATCTTGTCGTTCTTGGCGATGTTGGAGGGCAGCGAGTTGTAGTCGATGGGGTGGAACTCGAACATGGGATTGTTGTCCACGTAATCGTACAGCTTGCGCGTGCCCACGCAGAAAGCGGCCAGAATCTTGCCGGGGTGGAAGGTCTTGCGCCGATTGGTGACGACGCCGGCCTCGATCAAGTCGATCAGCCCATCGGAGAACATCTCGGTGTGAACGCCCAAATCTTTCTTTTCCATAAGCCCGTACAGGATGGCGTTGGGCACTCGACCAATCCCGACCTGGATCGTGGAGCCGTTCTCGATCAAGCGCGTCACGTGGCGGGCGATCTGCAGCGCCACGGCGTCTGGAGGAGCCGGCGGGATTTCCAGCAGCGGTTCGTTGTGCTCCACGAAGTAGTCGATGTCCTCGACGTGGATGAAACTGTCGCCGAGCGTGCGCGGCATTTGCGGATTGACCTGCGCGATCACGATGCTCGCCGTCTCCGCCGCGGCTTTGACCGCTTCCACCGACACGCCCAGAGAGCAGAATCCGAACTTGTCGGGAGGCGTCACTTGAATGAGCGCCGCATCGAGCGGCATACGTCCACTGTAGAACAGCCCTGGAATCTCCGAAAGGAAGATGGGCGTGTAGTCGGCCAACCCTTCGGCGGTTGCCGCACGTACCCCCGGCCCCACAAAGAACGAGTTGTGGCGGAAGTGGCGGTCGTAAGCTTTTTGGACGTGGGGTGCTGCGCCAAGCGTCAGCATGTGGACAACCTCCACATCGTTGAGGCGGTTGGCTTCGGCGCCCAGTTTTACCAGTTCTTCCAACAGGTATTGCGGAACACCCCCCGCAGGGCCAAGAAAGACGCGGCTGCCGCTGCGAATCTTGAGCAGCGCCTCGCGTGCGCTCACCGACCGTTCAGCGTAAAGTTTGTTCCAATTTGCCATTACGGGCATAATTCATCTCCTTATAAGTGATTAGCAATCAGCCATCAGCGGTCAGCCTTCAGCCGGAAAACCAGAGGCTGATCGCTGAAAGCTGACGGCTACGACGAAGCCTTTGCCGCCTGCGGCGGTTTGACGAGCCACCCGATCACTGCGGCCACCAGACAGGCGACACCACAAATTATAAAGACGGTTAGCCATCCTTGCAAGCCCGCGCCGCTTTTCAGACTGGCGTCGCGCAACGTTCCGGCCAGGATCGGCCCTAAGATGCCGCCGACGCCATAGGCTGTGAAGACCCAACCGTAGTTGAGGCCCAGGTTCTTGGCGCCGAACATATCCGATGTTGCCAGCGGGAAGAGTGCGAAGTTGCCGCCGAAGTTGAAGCCGATCAGCATCGCGGCAAGGTACAGCAACACCGGTGTGCCGCCTAACGCGAAGAATACTAGCATCACTACACCTTGCGCCGCGCACATGATGACCAGCGAGAGCTTGTACCCGATTTTGTCGGAAATCATCCCCCACACAATGCGCCCGATGCCGTTGGCGAGCGAATAGAATACCGCCATCGCCGTTCCGGCGACCGCGCTGGCCTGTTCTGCGGTCAATCCGGCGCGTGCCTGGAGCGCGTCAATGCCAAACAGCTTGATGTTGCCGATCGTCATCAGCCCGGCCATGCTGGAGAAGATGAACATGCCCCAAATCGCGTAGAACTGAATCGTGCGCAGCATCTCGTTGGGCAGATAATCCACCTTGACGGTCGCTTTGCCCTTGTCCTTCCCTTTGCCGGCCGGCTGTGGCGCTTTCCAGCCTTTCGGCGCGTAGCCTTCGGGGGGATTCACCATCCAGGTCGAGCCTGTAATGACCGCTACCGCAAAGATAATGCCGTAGATCAGGAACACTTTGAGCACGCCTAACGACGCGAGCAGGTGTCCCCAGTTCCCGGCCAGATAGACCCAAATCAGCGCGCCGAAGCCGAAGCCGGCGACGCCCAGGCCCGTGATAAGGCCCTTCTTGTCGGGATACCACTTCACGCCCACGGCAATCGGGCAGACATAAGCCAGGCCGATGCCTGCGCCGCCGATCAACCCGATGAAGATGACCTGCGCCCAGAAGCTTTGGCCGAACAACCCGGCGAGGATGTACCCCGCGCCCAGCACCGCCCCGCCCGTCAGCGCGACGATGCGCGGCCCGGACTTCGCCTGCCAGCGCCCGGCCAACACCATCACCACGGCAAAGGTCGCCAAAGAGACCGAGAAAATGATCTGGGTCTGTGTGCTGGTGAAGTTAAAAGGTGCCTTTTGCAATTCCGGGGTAAAAACGCTCCACGCATAAATCGCGCCCAGGCATAGTTGAATCAACAGAGCACCGACGACCACCAGCCGTCGGTCGAGGACTTTTGGTTGTGACATATAATGCCTTCCTTAGATGTGCAATGAAATCAGCCTTCCTGGAAGCTGCCTTGCTTCCAGGAAGGTGCCAGATAAAGTGGTTTTACGCGATGCGTCCTTCGACCAACCGGTCCACCACAGACGGATCGGCCAATGTGGATGTGTCGCCCAGATTGCTGGTGTCACCTTCGGCGATCTTGCGCAAGATGCGGCGCATAATCTTGCCGCTGCGCGTCTTGGGCAGCGCATCGGTGAACTGAATCGCATCAGGCCGGGAGATGGGGCCGATTTCCTTGCGCACGTGGTTCATCAGTTCTTTGACCAGGGCTTCGCTTGGCTCCACCCCCTCGCGCAGGGTGACGTAGGCGTAGAGCGCCTGCCCCTTGATGTCGTGCGGGCGGCCCACCACAGCGGCTTCGGAGACGGCCGGGTGGCTGACCAGTGCGCTTTCGACTTCCGCGGTGCCGATGCGGTGACCGGAGACGTTCAACACGTCGTCGATGCGGCCTTCCAGCCAGTAGTCGCCATCCGCGTCCTTGTGGCAGCCATCACCGGTGAAGTACAGGTCCTCGTACATCGTGAAGTAGGTGTCGATGAAGCGGTCGTGGTCGCCCCACATCGTGCGCGCCATGCCGGGCCAGGGTTTCTTGATGCACAGCTTGCCGCTTTCATTGACGCCACATTC
>JAIOAS010000247.1 GCA_019873725.1 Chloroflexota bacterium
GCTGCCCACAGAGCCAAACGCATAGATTTGTCCCACCGTGCGGCCCGCGCGCGCCAGATCGCGCATGGCCAGCTTCACCACAATCGGCGAAATCGTGCCCAGAATCGAGCAGGGGATCAAAAAGAGCGCGGCGATGAGCGCCAGAATTTCCAGGATGAGCGGCCATTCAACGTAGTCCAGCGGGTGGAGTTGGTCAACGGCGAGGACGCCCAAAGCCGTCAGCCCGGCCAGGAAGAACATCAGTCCCAGCAAACGCGGCGACGCCCAACGGTCGGCCAATCGCCCGCCGATGTAGTTGCCCACGCTGATGCCCGCCAGGATCACGCCGATCACGCTCGTCCACGTGTACAGCGACACGCCGACGCTCGGCGCGATGATGCGCCCGGCGACCAGTTCGAGAATCATAATGCAGCCGCTGGAGATGAAGACGATCAGATTAGGCCGCCAATACCAGGGGCGAAATTGTGGTTTTTCCGTTATTTTTTGTATGTCCATTCATTTTTCCTTGTGAGTCACTGAATTCATGAATTCAAGGTCTCGACCGTGACCTCGCCGTTATCCCACACGACGATACCGGTGCTCATCACCGGCACCTCGACGATTCCGCCGGGCGTCGTGAGCGTGAGCGGCGCGGGCGACATCCCGTGATACGCGGCAACGTAGCGCCCGGTCGTCGGGCTGGCGAAGAGCCACGCGCTCTCTTTGCCGCAGTCGAGTGTCGCGCCGCCGACTTCGATGTGCCCGGCGCGCGACTGGCGCGCCAGCGGGCTTTCGAGCATCGGCCAACTAAGTTCGCCAGATTGCGTCCAACGTCGTTTGAGCGCCCAGGCCATTAAGTCTACCTCGATACCGAGTGTTTGTCCAGCGCGGCTGTACTCGACCGTCCACAGACGCTCACCCACGGCGGCGTAGGTGAACGGGGCTTCCGTCTTGTCCACCAGCGCACCGGAGGCCACCGTCTGCCCAAAGGCGCGCCCGTCAGGATAGGCGGCACGCTCGGCCACTTCCAGGTAGACGCCGCACTGCGGCTTGCCCTTGTAGAACGCGCCGGGCCAGTTCAGCTCCCAAAAGCTCTTCTCCGCGCCGAGGTAGTTGTAGAGTTCCAATACCAGGTCGCCCTCGCGCTCCACCAGACGGATCGGCGCATCGCGGCCCAAATCCGTGCGTGTGAGAGGGAGCACGGCAAACAGCGCATCACCGCTGCCGATGACGATCACTGCACCGGGCAAAACGTCCGCTGGCAACGATTCCACCCGCCGGTCGCCAACCCAAATTTCGTCGATGTGTTCGCGTTGTGTCCAGATGAAAGCGGCTTTGGCGCTGTGCAGCGTGCCGGCCTTGCCGAGCGTGTACAGTCCAATAGCGCGGTTGCCCTGCTGCACGCCGTAAAATTCGCCCTCCTCGATGAGATTGCGCGATTTGGTGCGGTCGGTGGCGTGGTAGAAGTCGCCGAGCCACTTGTCGTTGGTCAGATAGCGGGTGTAGAGAACGCCAGGTCGTTCCGCGCCGGGACGGACGTAGTGGCACATCATCACATTCGATTGCCCGCCCGCCTCCTTGACCGAGACACCGAGCGCGAACGAGGGGCTGTGATACGTGGTGAGGCCCAACTGCCGCTCCGCGAACGCCGTCTCGTCCACCTGGAATGTCGCGGGACGCACATCCAGCGCGTCGGCGATCCACGCGGGCAGTACGCCCTCAGCGATCCAGCCGCGCAGCATAGCAATTTCGGCCTCCGTCTCGCAGACGACGCTCGGATGATAGGCACGACTGTGCGGTCCAGCCCAGCGCCCCGTCCCCGCGTGGATGTGCAGCGCGGCGCTCAATCCCACACGCGCCAGCGCCGTCCGCGCGCGGATGCGGGTGTCGCTATGACGGGTCAGCGCCGCCAGCCGCGCCAACGCGCGAATCGTGACGGCGCTGTACGTCGGGCTGTTGTATTCGAAGGGGTGGCCCTGTTGGTCGGTCAGCGCCATCCACAGCACAAGCTTGTTGTAGCCGCGTTGCGCGATAGCCGCGTCACCGAGCAGTTCTCCACCCAGGCAAGTGTTGAGGATGTCGAGCAGCGTGATGTTCGTGTAAACCGGCAACACGTCCAGGCGGCGAATTTCGTCCAGCCCCAGGCGAATGGCATCCAGCACGCGCGCCTGCATCTCCGGCGACAGGCGGTCAGCATGTTGCAGCATCATCGGAATGAGGTGTTCCAGGTTGAACTCGACGGCGTTGAGGTCCATCACCACATCGTCTTCGAGCATCCAGAAGAAATTGCCGTAGTGCGGATCGTTCGCGCGGCGCTCCTGGCAGCCGAGCACCACATCAAGGACTCTGTGCGCCAGTTCGAGGTCTTCCGGCGCGCCGTTCGCTACCAGTCGCGCCGCAAAGCTCGCGCCCTGCCGCGACTCGTGGAAGACGCCGTTTTCGGTGACTTTGGCGAGCATCAAGGTTTCGGGGTTGAAATTTTCGGGGAGAGGTAAGGGTTGCATCGGTTTTCCTCTTTGGGTCAGCAGATTTAGCAGATTAAGCAGATGTGAGACTGTTAACACAAAAAGACGTAGTCCTTTCGCCGCCACGACGTACACAGCCCACCCGGAATCGCGTGCAGCTCGAAGATTTGCGAGCGATAGCCATTCATCTGCGCATAACAGCCGGCCGCCAGCCCGGCCATGCCTGCGCCGATGATGAGGATTGTTTTCTCAGACACAACACACCCCCCTCACCGTCAGGAATAAACACTCCTGCGGTTCACCACAAAGTATTGACGTTACTTATACGCTTGAAGTTATTGATAAACGGTTATGGTCCGTGTTGTGCCCCCAAGCGACCCCGAAACGCCAAGGAAAAAGCCGAAATCGTACCATTTACCGTTGTTGTTGATCTCGTAGATGCCGACGTTGGGATTGAACAGGCGAATAATGAACGTAATCGGCAGAATGATCCCGTGCCACAATCCCGCCCAAAAACCCGCCGGTTTTGCATCGGGCTGTTGGAACTTCGAGTTTGGTCCTGCGACTGCTAAAGCGTTTGCCATTGGTCATAACCTCCTTGGAAAATAAACCACTAATCTCGCTATCTACGCGAATCTTTCTTGAAAATTAGCGAAGATTCTGCGAATGCAGACATTCGCGTGATTCGCGGTTAAAATTATCGTTAGTCTGATCGTCCTGTAGTCATTTTGTCGCGTCCGCAATAGCTTGCAATGTCGGTGCGATGTAGGCCAGACGTTTCTGCGTTTCCTGCGGGCTGTGCTCACGTTCGAGTTTGAATTGTGCCGCATCGCGCCCGAACAGAAATGGATCCTCCCAGGCCAGCCAGTCAACATCTTTTGATACGAGGTTATCGCGCAAAAGTAGCGTCATTTCGGCCAACATGCTGATGTCGGCGTTTTTCACGGCAGGCATGATCTCCCGCAGCAGCCCGGCGCGAATCACGAGATGACACCAGGCAAAATCCAGCGTTTTGCCGAACAGTAGCTCTCCTACCCGCGTCGCCATCTGTTCGATGTCGTAGTAGTTTTGCGGATGCGTGCTCCATGCCGCCGCAGAACGGTGAAACATCAGCGGGGTGCTGCTCGCGTCAACGCTTTGCACGTCGGCGAGGAACGCCTGGCGGTATCCATCTTGCAAAGCAAACGCAACGCGATCCAGAAAACAGAGGTGCAAGACCTGATCAGCATCATAGACAGCAGCCGCGTGGCTGTACAACGCATGGAACTGCTCCCCCACCCCCATCCCCGGTTCGCGGAAGGTCACCCGGTAGAACGAGTCCGCCACCAACCGCGCTACAGCCTCCACTTGCGCTGTGCGGGTCGGCAACGTGATGCCCACCATCACCTGGCCGAACACCGCTTTGAGCTGCGGTTCGACGGCGAACAGGTGCGGGAAGACCATCCCGTCCGGATCGTGAAGCGGTGTGACGAGGATCGGTTTCACGGCAATACCTCATCCCGGCGATAAATCACATAGCGAAAGCAATCCATCCCAAAGTAAACGGCCTTTTCGACAAACTGCAAACCGCTCTTCTCGAGCACCCGCTGTGACGCGATGTTCTCTGGATGCGTCAGCCCGATGATGAAGGGGAAAGCAAACCCGTCGAAACCGAAACGCAGCGTCGCTTTCGCCGCCTCGGTTGCCAGGCCGCGTCGCCAGACTTCTTGCCGCAGCAGATAGGCGACCTCCGTTTCGCCGGTTTCGGGCAGATAGGTCAAGCCCGCCCAGCCGAGCAGGCGTGGAGCATCGCGCGTTTCGACTGCCCACCAGCCATAGCCGTGCTCCTCCCAGTGTGTGCGCTGGCGCGCTACAATCCGCTCGACGACATCGCGCGGCGGTGGATCGGGGCGCGGGTAATAACGCAGAATCCCCGGCTGCTGGAGAATGGCGAACAGCGGGGCCACATCCTGCTCGGAAAACGCGCGCAGCACAAGTCGCTCAGTGGTAACACAAGGAATATCCACACAGCCTCCCCGTATTCCCAAACCTGACAGGTCTCAGAAGACCTGTCAGGTTTGAATCGGCAGTATCTTGCAGGTCATATAGTTGCCGTTCAAGCACAATGGTTCATCGTGCACGAACATGGCGAGCGTCCTCGCCTCGAATTCCAGAAGGTCGCTTTCATGTCTCCCTCAAGCAGAATCCGTAAATCGAAATTGAGAAACGAGGAAACCAGACAGAGGTTATGCGACTCAAAAACGGTAACAGCCAAGCGTCCAGATCAGGTTTATGACAAAAGGGTATACCCAAGATTTAGTCAAAAACGAATCCATTACTTGTCCATCAACGACGCTAGTAAAATGTCACGCTCCACACCCAAATGCTGCGCGATATCTCTGAGAATAGCGTTGAGCGTCCCTACATGAAGCGGCGAATGACGCGGAATCGTGATATGATGTTCACCCTCCTGATCAGTCGTCAGGCGTATATGGCTTCCTGTTTATCGCGTGACGACGTAACCATAACGCCGCAAAAGACGCGCTAACTGTTCACCATCCAGGTCACGCGGTAATCTCATACGAGCACCACCTCTTGACGTATCGCGTGTAAACGTAATAAAGAAGGGCGCACATCATCTTCAAAATGACATAGCACAGCATCATGAGCCGCTATTTTCAACTCCTCCCACGTGTCAGCCTCAGTGTAAATGGAGTAACCAAGCGCCTGCGCCGTATAGCCGCCTTCTGGATCTTCTTCAACCAGAAAGATGATTTCTTTCATGTCACTATGCCTCCCTCTCACCTGGCAGCCAAAAAGAGCCGCACTTCTTGCGCATAAGCTTTGACTGTATACCTCTCAAACCATGTTATACAACCAAAAAGACGGGAGACAAGGGTATTTTCCTGCACCACCCCTGTTTACCGTCGTCGCCAGTCTGCTGGCGCGCCGCCTACCGTCTACCTACAAATCCCAATTCTCCGGCCATGCGTAATGGTCGTGAATGTCCTCGATGTAGGCCATCGGCTCGTTGGGTTCGATGTCGAACAAAGCGTTGAACACGTCCACAGCCTGGTCATAGGAGCGTGTCTGGTGGCTTTGCAGGACGCCAAACAACAGCATCGACTTGTCACCACTGAGCAGTGCCTCGAGCGTGCGCTCCATCTCCAGCCAGTCGGGGTAGATGCACTCCAGCATGATCTTATTGGGCAACGGCTCCACGCGGATCGGCTGGATGCCCATCCGGTTGACGATAGCGGGCACTTCCACCGCTACGTCATCAGGCAGGCCGGGGAGTGCGCCGTTGTTCAGCACGTTGACCTGCGCGCGGTATTCGTTGTCGTTCACCAATGCGTCGATGATCGGGATGTGCTGCTCGGTGGTCTTGGCGCTGCCGAACATCGTGATCGGACGCACTTGTGGATCGTAGGCCGCAGTTTTCATCTTCGCGTACTGCTCCTCTTTCTCGCGCAGGATGCGGGCGCGGCCTTCGGGCGTGTCGCCGCCGCCGCCCGCGCCGTACCACCGCGTGCGGGTCTCCAGGTCGGTGTGATACCACCATCCGCCGGTACGGGGCGTGTCACCAATGGGGAACAGGCCGTACATCTTGTATTGGTGAATCGCCGCGGGCGACCACTGCGCCGAGACGCCCGAATCCTTGTGGTCTTCCCAATATTGCTGAATGTTCTCGGCAATCCACTTATCGAGAATGGGATAAGCATCCTGCCCTTCGTAATAGAAGTGCGTCAGCCAGATGTTGTGATTGAGGCCAGGCGCCTGCCACGTCACCTTGTCGGGATCGAGGCCAATCGTGCGCGCAACATTGCGATAGCCGTAATGCCCGTGACACAGCCCGCACACCTTCACGTCGGTTTCGCGGCCCATCAGCGTCGTGCCGTCGAAGACGGGGTTGCCGGCCTGCAAAATCCACGCTTCCGGCGCGATTGCCTCCACGTCCTTCGCCACGTCGAGCATCAATTGCAGGTTGTGATACTCCGGCATCCCGGTGTGACCATAGAAGTAGCCATACTGCGCCGCCAGTTCACGGCGACGCTTCGCAAAATACTCGTTGTGCGTAACCGTCGCCGTGTTGATGACGAAGTCGGCGTCTTGCAAGGATTCCGCCCGATCCAGCGTGCGCGCGAATTTGAGATCCGCTCCCAAATCTTCGGCATAGCGCTGCGCCAGCCGGTAGACGACGTCCAGCCGTTCCTCGTTGATGTCCATGAAATGAACCATACTGCCTTTCAATCCCTCGGTGAGGCACAGGTCTTTCACCAGGCCGAGAGAGAAGACGACGCTGCCCGCGCCAATAATCGTGACTTTTACGGATGACATAGACGAACCTCCAAAAGAATGATGTGTAGTAACTGTTCAGGCCGGCCAGTTTTTTGACAGGATTAATTAGTCACGGTACATTGGAGTGTTGCCATTCGAGGATGGCTACATTTTACCAATCACCCCTCACACCTTTCCCGCGACGTTCATCTCCTCCAGCAGAATATACGGCGCGTTCAAGTTGGTGAAAATCCACTCGCTCTCCCGACTGACGGCGGCGATGGTTTGCAGCACATCGTAGACGTTGCCGGCGATAGACACGTCCTTGACGCGCCCCACGATCTCGCCCTTCTCGATTTTGAAGCCCAGGGCGATGGGGTTGGAGAACGCGCCGGAGAGCACGTTACCCTGTCCCAGGCCGAGCACTTCTTCGACTAACAGGCCCTCATCAATGCCGGCGAGCATATCGGCCAACGGCGTCTCACCGGGCGCGATGATGAGGTTGGTGGGGGCGGGATTCGGTTGGTTGAACAGCCCGCGCGAGCCGTTGCCGGTGGAT
>JAIOAS010000248.1 GCA_019873725.1 Chloroflexota bacterium
AAATGGGGTGAGGTGCTGGACTTTATCAGCTATCTGACGCAGCGAGCATCGCAAGATAAGGCGCCTGCCGCGCCGCGCCGGACCTTGACCGCGCAAGAACTCCTACAATCAGATTTGGTCGGAATGTGGGCGGACCGGCAAGATATCGGCGATACACTAGAATTTGCGCGCAACCTTCGCCGCTGAAACCGCCGTCGGTCTGAATCTGGAACTGGCGACGTTCAATCAAAAGTATTATGAGGTCGTGAAAACACTCCGCACCTTTCAGCCGTATATGCGGCAAAGTTGACATCTGAACAACCTTTTTCTCCGAAGGCGCTGACCAATGAGCGTGCTTCCCCTCGAAGCCACCCTAACCTACGGGCCACTGTTCTCGCGGCGGCTCGGACGCTCGCTCGGCGTGAACGTACTGCCGTTCGGCTGTAAAGTCTGCTCCTTCGATTGCATCTACTGCCATTACGGTTACACCACAGTCAAGACCCTGACGCCGTCCGGCATGACTTTCCCCACCGTAGACGCCATCCTGCACGCCATCGAAACCGCGCTGCGACACTATCCCCACGTGGACGCGCTCACCTTCTCTGGCAACGGCGAACCGACGCTGCACCCGCACTTCCCGGCCATCGTCGCCGAGACGCGCCGCCTGCGAGATGCGCTCGCGCCGAACGTGAAGCTGGCGCTGTTCTCCAACGCCACAACCGCGCATCTGCCCCACATCCAGGCGAGCCTGCCCGACTTCGACCTGCCCATCCTCAAGCTGGATGCCGGCGATCCGACGACGCTGGCACGGATCAATCGCCCGGCAGCCGGCGT
Source organism: Chloroflexota bacterium (assembly GCA_019873725.1). Lineage (GTDB taxonomy): Bacteria > Chloroflexota > Anaerolineae > B4-G1 > SLSP01 > DSWT01. Next base: position 814 of record JAIOAS010000248.1, read on the forward strand.
GACGCTCGACAGCATCCTCACAGGGCTAAAAGTGACGCCTAATCTCATCGTGCAAAGCGTGTTGATTGACGGCGCGGTGAGCAACAGCAAAGGGGAAGCGTTAGCAGCGTGGGTCGCGGCCCTGGACGCACTCCGACCCGCCGCCGTACAACTCTACAGCACCGACTATCCCGTGCCCGACGAAGGTGTCGAGCGCGTACCGCCCTACATGCTCAAGCGCATTGCTGCCGAGGTTGCAGAGCGGACGGGATTGCACATTGAGGCGTTCTGGTGGTAGTCTGGTAGACAGTAAACGGTAGACAGTAGACAGGGCTTGCTTGACACGCCCCTGTCTACCGTCTACCGGCTACCGTCTACTTTGCCAACCCCGGAAACTCGGTAATGCGCAGATTCGTGCAGCCGTAGGGAATCAGCGTCAGCGTCTCCAGCGGCTCGGAGGATGTAACCGGGCTTGGCGGCGCGTCGGCGGCAGAACCGTGATCCATGCCCCATTCGGGCAATCGCCTGCCCTTGACCGTCGCCTCAACCGGCGCGCCCTGCGGCGAGAAGGGCATCTCGCCCACGGGCAACTCGGCGAACGTGACGTCCTCGCACAGCGAAGTTTCGTCCACGGCGAGCGCGTAGTTCCACGGCGTCGTCGGGTAGACTTCCCAATCAGCGTGGGGCAGCTCGCGGTAAGGTTCGTTTTCGTGGATGCGCCGCCAGTCCTCGCCGATCTTCAGCGCGTAGACCAGCGGGCCGCGCGTGAGGGCGACGGTGTCGTTGTAGCCGCGCCACAGGGTGGGTGTCATCGGCAGGGTAAGCGTCACTTCAATCGTTCCACGCCACTCGCGCGTGATGCGATAGAACGTCCCGGCGGCGGGGCGCTCGATGGGGCCATCGGCGATGCACACTGTAGCGTCGGTCGCCCACGCGGGGATGCGCAGCCACAGCGGGAAGGTCACCGGACGCTCAACGTTCACAGTAAACCGCAGCGTCGAACGGAAAGGATACGCTGTTTCCAACATCACCGTCACCGGCGCGCCGTCAATTGCCGTTTCGACGCGGCTCGGCGCATAAGCCACAGCCGCAAGGCCGCCGTCGGGCGACTGCATCCACAGGTGCGCGGCAAATTTCGGCCAGCCCTGGCTCAGGTTCGCGGTGCAGCAGCCGTAGTTCGGTTCCACCCCGAAGATATTGGAGGCCGGGCCGTTGGTGTTCCAGATACGGTTCTCGACGACGCTACACTCCACCTGATTCACCTGCTGGTCGTACTGGTGCGCCCACATATCCGGCGAGAAGGTCGCGGGCAGCGCATTGAAGACGATTTTCTCCAGGCGGTCGCCGAACGCCGGATCGCCGAGCACGGAGAGCAGCACTTCCAGCGAGTAGGCATACTCGACGACAGCGCACAGTTCCGTCCCGTGCGTGGGCTGCCTGCCCGCCAGGCATTCGTCGCCGGTGAAGACGCCCGTGACCATGCCGTGATAGCGGTCCAGCTTTGCAATGATGTCGTACACGGCGGCGCGGTCGCCCGCATCATCGGTGAGGCGCTGCCAGAGCGCGGGCGCCTTGATCGCCATCGCATTGTTGACGACGTGCCCCATATAGTTCCAGCGATGTTTTGGCGTCGGCGCGGCGAGCGGCCAACGCGCGAAGAAGCTGCGCCAATCGAAGCCCTGCGCGTGGAGTTTGACGGCGAGATCGAGCAACCACTGCTGTGGCCGGTCTCCGACCGCACCGCCCCCGGTCTTCTCGTAGAGCCAGAAGATGGCGATCAGCCCCTCGAACCAGCGGAATTGCCCCCAGTTGAAGAGCGGCGCGGTGTCAATGTGGCGGTCGAGGCGGCGCAGGCACTTCTCGACGGCCTCAACTGCGCGTCCGTCACCCGTGGCGTCGTGGTACTGCACGAGCACCTTCATCGCCAGCAGTTGCGCCCAGAGGTCGTAGCGCGCGTCCTCCGGGCGGCCCGCGGCGACGACCATCTCGCGCGGGCCGAGCCAGCCGTCTTCGTGCTGGTGGGTGAGGATGTAGTCCACATAGCGCGTGGCCTTGTCCTTGAGCGTCGCGTCATCCAACACAAACGCCAGCGGGATCAGGCCATCCAGCCAATACGGCGCGCGCTCCCACGCCTCCGTATCCCCGCCGAACCAGCGGCTGTCCCTGACGTCCGGCCAGAACTCGTCCAGATGCCCGCTGAGGCCGTCCGCCTGAATCCGCAACTGCCGTTCCAACCACCCCAACGGCCGCACTCGTCCCAACGGCAAAGGCTGAAACGCGACCGGCCCAAGCTTTTTGTTCATTTCCAATCCTCTCTCAACGATACGTGATGCGTGATACGCCCTACATCTTGCATCCTGCGTCCTGCATCTTGCATCCTGCATCATTTTTCCTTATCCCTCTTCCACAACGGCGACTTGTTCTCCAAAATGCCGCGCATCTCGAAGATCTGATCGCGCAGGGCGGCGGCCTTCTCGAACTCCCAGTTCTCGGCAGCGGCCTTCATCTCCTTCTCCAGCTCGCGGATGAGCTTCTCCAGCGTAGCGGGGTCCAGTTCCTCCGGCTTGAGCGCGCGCTCGTCCTCTTTCTGCGTCGCGGCGCGGACTCGTTCGGTGAGGTCGTGGATCTCTTTGATAATCGTCTGCGGGACAATGCCGTGTTCTTCATTGTAGGCTTTCTGCTTTTCACGGCGGCGGTTCGTCTCGTCAATGGCCTCACGCATCGCGTCGGTGACGGTGTCGGCGTACATGATGACCGTGCCCTCGGTGTGGCGGGCGGCGCGCCCCATCGTCTGAATGAGCGCCGTGGCACTGCGCAGGAAGCCTTGCTTGTCCGCGTCGAGGATCGCCACCAGGCTCACCTCCGGCAAGTCGAGGCCCTCGCGCAGCAGGTTGATGCCCACCAGCACATCGTACTGACCCAGGCGCAGGTCGCGCAGAATCTCCACCCGTTCAATCGTCTGCACTTCACTGTGAAGGTAGGTGACTTTGATGTTGAGTTCGCGCAGGTAATCGGCGAGGTCTTCGGCCATCTTCTTGGTCAACGTGGTGACGAGGACGCGCTGCCCCTGCTCTACCCGTGTGCGAATGCGCCCCACCAGGTCGTCAATCTGGCCCTTCGTGGGCAGCACGATGATCTCCGGATCGAGGATGCCGGTGGGACGAATAATCTGTTCCACCACCTGGTCGGCCAGCGCCAACTCGTAGTCGGCGGGGGTGGCGCTGGTGTAGATGACCTGATTGAGCCGCTCGTTGAACTCGTCGAAGGTGAGCGGGCGGTTGTCGAGCGCCGACGGCAGGCGGAAGCCATAGTCCACCAACGTCTGCTTGCGGTTGCGATCCCCGAAGAACATCCCGCGCACCTGGGGGATGGACATGTGCGACTCGTCCACGATGAGCAAAAAGTCGGCGGGGAAGTAGTCGAGCAGCGTCCACGGGGGTTCGCCGGCGGCGCGCTGATCCATATGGCGCGAGTAGTTCTCGATACCGGAGCAGTAGCCGATCTCGCGGATCATCTCCAGGTCGTAGCGCGTGCGCTGTTCGAGGCGCTGCGCTTCCAGGAGCTTGTTCTGCGCATTGAGTTCGGCCAGGCGCGCCTCCAGCTCGTTCTCGATGTCCATAATCGCCTGCTTCGTGCGTTCCTCCGATGTGACGTAGTGCTTGGCAGGGAAGATCTTCACTTCCGACGGCGAATCGATGACCTCACCGGTGAGCGGGTTGACCTCGGTGATGCGCTCGACCTCGTCACCCCAGAAAGAGACGCGGAAGGCCGTCTCGGTGTAGGCGGGGCGGATTTCGAGGACGTCGCCGCGCGCGCGGAAGGTGCCCCGCTTGAACTCAAGATCGTTGCGGGTGTAGTAGATGTTGACCAGATGGCGCATCACCGTCTCGCGGCGGATGGCCTGCCCCACGTTCAGCGGCAGGATGACGCGCCCCCATTCCTGCGGATTGCCGAGCGCGTAGATCGCCGAGACCGACGCCACCACGACGACATCGCGCCGCGTGAGCACCGCCGCCGTCGCCGCCAGGCGTAGCCGGTCAATCTCGTCGTTGATGTCGGCGTCTTTCTCGATGTAGAGGTCGTGCTGCGGGACGTAGGCTTCAGGCTGGTAATAGTCGTAGTACGAGACGAAATACTCGACGGCATTGTTGGGGAACAGCTCGCGGAACTCCGAGTAGAGTTGTGCGGCGAGCGTCTTGTTATGCGCCAGCACCAGCGTGGGGCGCTGCGTCTGCGCGATGACCTGCGCCATCGCATACGTCTTCCCCGTACCGGTGGCGCCCTTGAGCACCTGGTGCCGGTAGCCTTTGTTCAGGCCGTCCACCAACTGCGCAATCGCCTGCGGCTGATCGCCGGTGGGTTTGAAACTTGAGACAAGCTCGAATCCAGGCATACAATCCTCCTGTGGGAATGAGCGAATGATAGAATCAGCGAATGATAGAATCAGCGAATCGAGCGCAAGGTGATGTGCTGTTTTTGAGGGATTGATTTATGAGCAACCGTCACCCGTGGGCACTTCCGCCAGTATCGTATAATCTGATCGGATGTTCTATATTATACGACGATAGGCTGATATGGCAAGCGAAAAGAAAACATCAGCTTTGCACAAGGGACTCAGTATATCAATATGTGCAAAGAATGTCAATGTGCTATAATTGAGAAGTGTCTCAAGCCTTTATACTTAAGGAGAAGAAGGAGAAGATAAAGAGATGACCGTATACGCGCCAGGAAAGCCTTTAGAAGAATTAGTGAAAGAATTGCCGCCGGATATCATGACCGAAGTGCGCGATTTCATCGAGTTTTTACTCCACAAGCGCGAACAGAAAACAGGAAAAACCTTACGTCAGGATTGGGCTGGCGCTATTCGTGAATATCGCGAGAAATACACCTCGGTTGACCTCCAACACGAGGCAACTAACTGGCGGAGCGACTGATGCCTATCAATATGTGGCAGCACAACAATCAAATGCCATCATTGTGAGCTTTGACAAAGATTTTGATTGCACGGACTGTGGCAGACAAACACCTGCGTCGGTTTTTAAGTTTGAGTAGAAGATCAGCAAGCTATCGAAGTTAATCGCCACTGATAACCCCAGGCTCGAAGATGAAAAATTACCAGGAGTGTAGACAATGTGGCATAATCTCAAGTACCTGCTGATCGGCCCACCGCTTCCCACACAGGAACTGAAAGAGAAACGGTTGAACAAATTCCGCGCATTGGCGGCCTTCTCGCCGGATGCGCTTTCGTCTATCGCCTACGCCAACCAGGAAATTTACCTGGGATTGGTGGTCGCCGGCAGCGCGGGGTTGGCGCTTACGCTGCCCATCGGGGTCGCCATCACGCTGCTGTTGGTGCTGGTGGCGTTCTCGTATTTCCAGACCATCCATGCTTACCCCTCCGGCGGCGGCTCCTACATCGTGGCCCGCGAAAACCTGGGCACAGTGCCCGGCTTGATCGCCGGCGCAGCACTGATGATCGGCTATTTGTTGACGGCTGCTGTGAGTCTCACCGCTGCCGTTGCCGCTATCGCTTCGGCGTTTCCAGTCCTTTGGCCATACCGGATCGCGCTGGCGTTGCTCTTCCTCCTCATCATCACGCTGGCTAACCTGCGAGGCATCCAGGAATCCGGGACACTGATGGCCGTGCCGGTCTACGCCTTCGTCGTCACCTACCTGGGGATGCTGGTCTACGGCACGCTGCGCTTGTTGATCGAAGGTCCCGGCACACCGGTCATTGCGGCGCCGATGCCCGTTGCACCGCTAAGCCTGGGGTTGATCCTGAACGCCTTTGCGTCGGGCTGTACCGCCCTCACCGGCATCGAGGCCATCAGCAATGGCGTGCCGGTCTTCCAACCTCCGGAGTCGAAGAATGCCGGGCGGACGCTGCTGGTCATGGCGTTGTTGATGGGGGTGCTTTTCGTCGGCAGCGTCGGCCTGACACAGAGCTTCTCTATTGTCGCCGGGCCGGAGGAGACCATTCTCTCCGCTTTGGCGCGGCGCGTTTTGGGCCACAACGTCGCCTACTATGTCATCCAAGTGACAACAATGCTGATCCTGACCGTAGCAGCGAATACCAGTTTCGCCGGATTTCCACGCCTTACGGCAATCCTGGCCGAAGAGAGGTTCCTCCCCCACCAACTTCGCAATCTAGGCGAACGACTGGTGTATGCCAACGGCATTGAACTGCTCGCTCTGGCGACCGCGGTGCTTATCATCCTTTTCAATGGCGACACCCACGCGCTGATTCCCCTCTTTGCCGTTGGCGTCTTCCTGGCGTTTACCCTATCGCAGGCAGGGATGGTCATGCACTGGTGGCGCGAGCGCGGCGCCGGCTGGCAGTGGAAATTGTTGCTGAACGGCGTCGGCGCGGTCGCTACGGCGGTGACAGTCCTCATCGTAGGGACAAGCAAATTCGTCGCCGGCGCATGGATTACGATCATTCTGATTCCGCTGTTGGTG
>JAIOAS010000249.1 GCA_019873725.1 Chloroflexota bacterium
CAAAAGGACGAAGATAACTATTACCTGCTGGCGATCAGCGCCGATGGGTTCTATCTCATCCTGCGGGTCGAAGATGGCCTCCCAACGCCGTTGGTCGGCCCCGAAACCAGCGATTTGATCCATACCGGTAAGGCTCGGAACAAGCTGGGAGTCCGGTGCGTGGGTGATGCGTTGTCATTGTGGGTCAACGACGAAAGAGTATCCACGTACCTTGATCATGCGCTGCAAGGAGCAGGCGGCGTAGCCCTCTTCGCCGATGCAGTTGAGCGTGGGGAAACGTCGGTGACAGCGTTCGACAACTTTACGCTCACGAAACCGTAAACAGAGTAGGGAGTGCGGGATCGGTGACAATGGACTGGAAACGGGGCTCACAGGTGGGACTGCTGGTGACATGGGGGATCGCCCTCGTTGGCTATTTCGGGCCGTGGGTGGGACGGCGGGCGGCAGCCCTCGCCTGGAACGCCTATGACCTCTTCGACCTGCTGCGATTGCTGCCGGAGATCGAAACCGGCGCGCTGTCGGTAAACCTGCAAACGCTGCGGTTACCGTTGGTAGGATTGGCGGTGCTGTTGCCCGTTTTCCTGGCAGATGCGCCCACCCTTTGGCGCACCGGCGGCGCACTTGTGGGCGCAGGGTTGGCCCTGGCGACACTGCCCCCCTACCCCGAAATCGTGAGTGCGTGGCACACACCGGGCTGGCGCATTCCCTTCTGGTGGGGTATCGGCGCAATGCTGGCGGCGGGCGTGGCTATATGGGCCGCACCGCGTCTGGGGCGTTATCGCCCCTGGCTCTTGTTGGCGTGGCTCACGGTCACCGGGCTGCCCGCCGCGGCAACATTCGCCCGGCTGCTGCCCGCGCTGAGCACGCTGCACGCTACCGCGCTCAATCCCGGTTGGGGATTCTGGGTCTGTATGAGCGGTCTGGGCTGCATCGCCTTATTCCTGTGGGCGCAAGCCCTCACCGCACCGCCCAAACGACTCGACGAAGGACTATCGACTAAAGACTATTAGACTCAGTAATCTCAAAATGCTCCAGGGGATCGTCAGCTCCCCATTCTGGTCTGGAGCCGGCGATCCAGAATCGACTAAAGACGATTAGACTACCCGACTATTCCGAAAGAAGGTATGCTATGCAGCAAAAGGCAAGTGAAGACATCCCGATTGCACGCATCCAGGCTATAAAAGCGCGCTATGAAGCCGATTTGCTGAAGAAGGCCAACGTCGTTGGCGTGGGCATTGGTATACGGATGCGGCAAGGCCGCCCGGTGGGCGGTCCGGCGTTAATCGTCAACGTCACCCACAAAGTCCCCCTCGAACAACTACATCCCCAAGACCGCATCCCCGAAACGCTCGACGGTGTGCGCGTGTGGGTGGAGGCCATCGGCGAGGTCAAGGCGCAGCAATAGGAAGGCGTGTAAGCGAATCTGGGGCACAGCACCACAATATGCAGAGGCACGGAGAACACAGCGGTTCTTAACATTCTCCGTGCGCCCTTTCGAGGCGCAAAATTTTAACCGCGAATCACGCGAATTTTCGCTAATTTTCAAGAAAGATTCGCGTAGATTCGTGAGATTAGCGGTTTATTTTCAGAGAGGAGGAACAATGAATAACCAAATTATGGCGCAAGCGCGCGAGATTTATCGACAAGTGCTGCCCGATCTTTTCAAACGGCAGAACGTGGTGGCCTGTGGATTGGGCTACAAAAACGCCGAGGGACAACCTACCAACGAACTTAGCCTTATCGTCTCCGTAACGCAGAAACTGCCCCTCGACCAACTCTTGCCACAGGACGTCATCCCCAAATCGTTGGAGGGGTTGTTGACCGACGTGGTGGAGACCGGACGCATCCGCGCGCAGATTCCCGAAAACCCCAGGGGGCGCTTTCGACCGGCGCAGCCCGGTATCTCCATCGGCCACCGTGATATCACGGCGGGAACATTCGGCCTGCTGGTGCAACGCGACGGTGCGCCTTTCATCCTGAGCAACAACCACGTCCTGGCCGACTCCAACGCCGGGCGAATCGGCGATCCCATCTACCAGCCCGGTCCGGCCGATGGCGGAAGAGCTATCGACCGCATCGCCACCCTGAGCGAATTCGCGCCATTGGACTTCGGCGACAAACCCTCGCAATGTCGCATCGCGGACAGCGTCGCCGCCTTGCTCAACTTCATCGCCCGCCTGACCGGCTCCAGCCATCGGCTACAATCCGTGCAACAAACGTCAGGCGTCAACACGATGGACGCCGCGCTGGCCCGGCCAGACACACCCGACCTCGTCATTCCGGCGATCCTCGGCCTCGGGCTGCCGGTTGGCGTGAACACCCCGACTTTGGGCATGCAGGTGCAAAAAATGGGGCGGACCACCAGCCTGACATCTGGCTACATCACCCAGATCGATGTGACGGTCAGCGTGGACTATGCCGGGCGCACTGCTTTCTTCGCCGATCAAATCATCACCAGCAGCATGAGCAGTCCCGGCGACTCCGGCTCCGGCATCCTGGATATGGATCGCCGCGCCGTCGGCCTGCTCTTCGCCGGCTCTACCAGCGTGACCATCTTCACACCCATCCAGCGCATCCTGGACTATTTCAACGTGCAGCTCGCCCAATAAAACGACGCCAAAAAACAGGGGCAACGTCCTTGACAGCGTTGCCCCTGTGCTTGAACCCAATCGCGCTACCCTAGCGCAACATCCAAGATCATCATCACGGTAAAGCCCAACATCACGCCAAAGGTGGCGAGATGGGTGTTGCCGCCACTCTGCGCTTCGGGGATAAGGTCCTCGGCGACGACGAAGATCATCGCGCCGGCGGCGAAGGCCAGCGCGTAGGGCAAAATCGGACGCGCGATCAGGACCGCCGCCGCGCCCAGCACACCCGCAAACGGCTCCACCACACCCGACAATTGCCCGTACCAGAAGCTCTTGAACGGCGAATAGCCCTCGCGGCGCAGCGGCATGGAGACAGCCATCCCCTCCGGGAAGTTCTGGATGCCGATGCCCAACGCCAGTGCGATCGCGCCCGCGATGTTGGCAGAGGGGAATCCCGACGCCGCCGCGCCGAAAGCCACTCCCACTGCCAAGCCTTCGGGGAAATTGTGCAGCGTGATCGCCAACACCAGCAAGGTGATGCGCCGCCATACGGTTTTCACGCCTTCAGGATGGGCCTCATCACTGCGATGGAGGTGTGGCAGCAAGCGATCCACCCCGCGCAGAAAAACCCCGCCAAGCACGAAGCCGACCGCCGCCGGAATCCACGCCGGCAGCGGACCATCTGCAGCCATTTCGATAGCCGGCGCCAGCAACGACCAGTAACTTGCCGCGATCATCACGCCGGCGGCGAAGCCAAGCATGCTGTCCAACACCTTGCGGTTAATCCCTTTGGCGAGAAAGACCGCTGCCGACCCCGCCGAGGTCATAAACCACGTAAAAAGCGTCGCAAGTAAGGCTTGAATCGCGGGGTGCAGAGGCGTCAAAAACGTGACCATAGGCAGATTTAATACTCCTCTTCAAGCACCATACCTTCATCCAGATCGGCAGTCGCGCCGAATTCGAGCGGAACGTCTTTCATCTCCGCCAGCTTTTTGCGGATCAAGTCCTCGATGGCGTTGGCGAATTCCGGGTTCTCCTTTAGATAAACCTTCGCGTTCTCACGGCCCTGCGCGAAACGCTCGCCATCGTAATAGTAGAACGAACCCCGCTTGTCGATGACGTCCAGTTCAAGGCCCACATCGATCAAGTCGCCCTCACGGCTGATGCCATCGCCGAACATAATGTCGAATTCGGCCACGCGGAAAGGCGCGGCGACTTTGTTCTTCGTCACGCGCACACGGGTGCGATGCCCGATGACTTCGCCCTGCGTTTTGATCGCCGTCACGCGCCGCACGTCCATCCGCACCGAGGCATAGAACTTGAGCGCGCGCCCGCCGCTGGTCGTCTCCGGCGAGCCGAACATCACACCGATCTTCTCGCGCAGTTGGTTGGTGAAGATCATAATCGTGTTGCTCTGCTTGATCGCACCGGAGAGCTTGCGCAGCGCCTGGCTCATCAAACGCGCCTGTAAGCCGGGATGCGAATCGCCCATCTCGCCTTCGATTTCCGCACGGGGGACGAGCGCCGCCACCGAGTCGATCACGACGACATCCACCGCCCCGCTACGCACCAGCGTCTCGGCGATTTCGAGCGCCTGCTCGCCTGTGTCCGGCTGCGAGATGTAGAGGCTGTCAATATCGACGCCGCAACGCGCCGCGTAACTCGGATCGAGCGCGTGCTCCATGTCGATGAATGCCGCAATACCGCCGCGCCGTTGCGCTTCCGCGACAATATGCTGGCAGATGGTCGTTTTGCCGGACCCTTCGGGGCCGTAGATTTCGGTGATGCGTCCCCGTGGCACGCCGCCCACGCCCAACGCCACATCCAACGCCAGCGAGCCGGTGGGAATCGTCTCGACGTTCAGGTGCGTCGCGTCGCCCAGGCGCATCAGGGCACCATCCCCAAAGCGGCGCTTGATCTGCGCTACCGCTTGATCCAGTACTTTCTGTCGTCCTTCATCAGCCATACCAGCCCTCCTTGAAGCATAGTCTTGTAGTTTTTAGTCTTGTAGTCTTTAGTCGTGTAGTCGTGTTAGTCGTGTTAGTCGTGTTAGTCGGGGCGGCGCACCACCCAGGTTGAAAATTCTATACCCTGATTATAGCACAAGTGTTCTATATTACAACTGTCACTTTTGGGTGATCACCCACACGTTGCGCTCTGTGTGCGATTCATCGCATGCAGAAAAAGTCCCTTTCATATCGCGCTGCGGTGAGATGTGGGTCATCACCAGCTACTTTGATTTTTGACGTGAGCGAGTGGATTTGGCGCGGCGTGACGGTTCCCCACCCCCGCGATAGGCCGGCGCGAGGATGCTGAAAACGGTACAGCGGCTCACATCCAACAATCGCGTGCGGATTTTCGGGTCCAGGTCTTCCAGCAGGCGCGCTGTGGTCAACACCGTGGGGAGCTTAGCCACGTAGCGATAGTTGAGCAACTGGAAGAGCTTCTCCTGCGCCCAGGAGGTCGCGCTCTCTGTGCCGAGGTCGTCGAGCACCAGAAAGGGGGCGCGACGCACTTCTTCAAAGCGCTTGTCGTAGGTGACAGGGCTTTGCGGATTGAAGGCTGCACGCAGGTGATCGAGCAGATCGGGGACGACCACGAACAACGCCGGATGTCCCTCGCGCGCGCGAGCGTTGGCAATGCCCGCCGCCAGGTGCGTCTTGCCGCAGCCATACGTCCCGGTGAACGTCAACCAGCCCACGGGGTTGGCAGCGAAGGCGCGCGCCTGCTCCAGCGCCCGTTCGAGGTTGTCGGCTTCAGCCGAGTCCAATTCGCCGCGCCGCAGGTCGAAATCATCCAGCGTCATGTCACTGTACAGCGAGAGCGTGTTGAGATTGGATTCAGTGTGATCAACGCCGGCCTGCCGGAAATCCGGCGCGAGGATGGTGGCAATCTGCACCAGTTCAGGGTCGCCGAGCCGTGAGCGCAGGCGTGGTTCCATGTCCTCCAAATCGCGGTTGGTGGTGATAACGGTGGGCAGGTTCGCCATGTAGCGGTAGTTGAGCAACTGGAACAGCTTCTCCAGCGCCCAAAGCGTGGCATGTTCCGTGCCCAGGTCATCCAGGATGAGCAATGGCGCGGTGCGCACTTCCTCAAAGCGCCGGTCATAGCTGGTGGGCGAGGTGGGTGCATAGGCCGCGCGCAAGTAATCCAGCAGATCGGGCACGGTCACAAAAATCACCGGCGCTCCCCGGTCGAGGGCCACGTTGGCGATGGCGGCTGCCAGGTGCGTCTTCCCGCAGCCGTATCCACCTCGCAACAGCAACCAGCCTTGGGGATGCTGCGCGTAGGCCAGCGCCGTCTCGTAGGCGCGGCGCAGATTCAATTGCAGTTCTGGCGAGAGACCGTGGCCCTCCGGCCGAAACGTCTTGAACGTGAAGCGTTCCAACGTAGCGAGATTGCTCGACAACTTGAGCGTCTCGCTGCGCTGCGCCTGGATTTCCCGCGTGCGGCAGGTGCAGGGGAACAGCTTGCCGAAATCAGGGTGATCGATCGGCACATCCAGCCGCACGTAGCCCAACCCCTGGCAGTGTGGACAATCCGGGCGGCCCAGCATCGAGCGCGACGGCGACGTGGCTCCGCTTTCCACAGACGACTCACCGGCAAGCCGGTCTCCGGCTAAACTGGATGGCTCAGTGCTGGATGAGGTCTTTGTACTTGCCTTCGATGTAGCGTCGCGGATCTGCTTCACGATCTCGTCTATCGACTTCATCTTTCCCTTCTGTGCGCCACCGTTCGAGGATGGCGTGAATGTACTTCCAGTTGCGTTTGTTGCGGCTGGCGGCTTCGTGGAACGCCTCTTCAATCCACTCCGCCGGATAGGTCTTCTCGGCGTCCATCAGGTCTTCGCTGAGGATGGCGGTGAGCGGGCCAACCGTCTGCTCGTAGAGTGCGAAGATATTGGGCCGCGGCGTCTTGACGGCGCGCGCCGGTTCGACGCCGCGCTGCATCGCCCGCAGCGCCGCCCGTCCGCGCGGACTGTTGGCGAGATAACGCTGTTCCACCGTTCTGTCAGCCATCCCCTCGCCTGCAAGGGGCGGCCATTCGGCCACAAGCAGAACGCCGCGCGCCACCGCGCGGGCCAGCGCATCCGCGAGTTGTACGTCTACAGCGTCCCCCAACGCGGCGCGGATCGCCGGATCGGCCCGCAACTCCGTCAGTGTGACCCAGGGTGCAACATCGGACTGCATCTGCGCCAGCCGGCGCAGCACGAGCAGCGTCACCTTCAATTCCGCCAGATCATCGATCTGCGGGACGAGGTCGGTGAAGACCAGGTCCGGCAGTGTGACGACGGCAACTTTGGCTTCCGGGAAGCCGGAAAAACGGGTCGGGGTCACAATGCTCCTTGGAAAATAGTCGCATAGTCTTGTAGGCACATAGTCGGAACGCCATTTTCGTGCTGCATGGAGTGCGTTAGCACCGGCGTCTCCTTACAACTAGCCTACGGCACCATCGCCGGGTCGGAGATGCGCGGCACTGTAGCCGCATCCAGGAACTGCGTCAGCCGCTTATTGAAGTAGAGTTGCACCGTTCCGACCGGGCCGCTGCGGTGTTTGGAGATCATCAAATCGGCAATATTGGGCTGCTCCGTATGCTCGTTGTACATCTCCTCGCGGTAGATGAACATCACGATGTCCGCATC
>JAIOAS010000250.1 GCA_019873725.1 Chloroflexota bacterium
CCACGGCGCGACGCGCATCTCCGCCAGCATCCAGGCGATGCGGTAGGTGAGCACGCGCGTCTTGCCGGACCCCGGCCCGGCGAGGACCAACACAGGGCCATTGGGCGCGGCGACGGCAGCTTGCTGTTGCGCGTTGAGTGCCTGCAAGAGCGAATGGGTGTGTGTGTTCATCGTTTTTCATTCTACCGCATAAACGAGGCTTTGCAACACTTCGGCACGCCAAATGCGCTTGACCCTTCCGGTGTTCTCCTTATACTTACGCCAGACAAAAAACGTTTTTCCAGGTAGCACAAGACAGCAAAGGAGCGGTAACTTGGATCGAAATTCCAGTATTCAAAACATCTGGCTTATCCTCGTCATCTGGAGTGTCATTTACGTGACGGATTATTACTTAACCATTACCTTCGCCAAAAAACATAAGGCGCACTTGTATAAGCATCTCCGTTTCGAAGGCAGCCTCGAGTTGACGCCCCAATTTCAGAAGGATGTCGATGCGCTACGGCGTGTCAGTCCGCAGTTTGTGATGCGTTGGCTAATCTCGGTGGTGGGCCTTTATGCGATCTGGTGGTTGTCTGTTGTGTCTCTGAAGCAGCCAGAATTTTTCTATTTTTTGATCGGGGCGCTTGTCTTGCGAGAAGCGACAGTCCATCTCAGACATATTCGGAACCTGGCCATATTTCCCATAGCCAAAGCGGGTGGACTAAAAGGCCAGATAGAACAAGCGCGATGGTCTACACTGAAGCTTTCGGCGGTGGAGTTGTTCAGTTTTGCCGGGACGTATTTGATCCTGGCAATCTTTTTGCTAAGTTGGTTTATGTTGGGTGGGGCATTTGGTTGCCTGGTTGCGGGGATACAGCACTGGCGCATGTATAAGAAGGCGCTGGCGTTGTCCAAAACGTCTCAAGAGGGAATACAAACATCTGACGCTCCGATGGAGCTGACAGGCGAAAGGACATGAGGATGCAGATTTGGTGATTACCCACATGTTGCATTATGCGCGCGATTCATTCACCGCAGAGGTCGCAAAGCACGCAGAGAAAGCCTCTTTCATATTTCTCTGCGGCCTCAGCGTACTCTGCGGTGAGATATGGGTAATCACCAGTGCAGATCGATTGGACAGGAAAAACCGCGTTGGTGACCGGAGGAGACACCATGAGCGGAGAGACCGCCGAGATCAACGGCGGGGTGTGGTTCAAGGAAAAGGGAGTTTCTTATGGGATTTCACCGTGGCGGGTGGGGCCTGATCAACGCCCCTGACGAAAAGCCGAAAATCACCTGGCCGCTGCTCAAGCGGGTGTTGCACTATGCCAAACCTTATCGCTGGCAGATCGCGGCCATGCTGCTGTTGATCCTGGCGCAGACGGGGGTGGGCTTGCTGACGCCGCTCATTATGCGCGATCTGATCGATGTCACCATTCCGGCGGGAGACCTCAACCGCTTGATCATGCTGGCGGCGATCCTGTTGGTGATCCCGGTCGCAAACGGCATCATCAACGTGATTCAACGCCGCCTCAGCGCGCTGGTGGGCGGGGGCGTGATCTATGATTTGCGCGTGGCGTTGTATGCCAGCTTGCAGCGGATGTCGCTGCGCTTCTTCACCAACACCAAAGTCGGCGAGTTGATGAGCCGTCTGAACAACGACGTAATCGGCGCGCAGAATGCCATCAGCAGTACCATCGTCAGCATCATTACCGACGTGGTGCAGGGGGTGGCGGTGCTCGGCGTGATGCTGACGCTCGAATGGCGGCTGACCCTGATCAGTGTGGTGATTCTGCCGCTGCTCATTCTGGCGGCGCGCATGTTGGGCAATCGCCTGCGCGACATGGCCCGCCAGCAGATGGAGGCCAACGCGCGCATGAACGCGATGATGAACGAAACGCTCAACATCGGCGGCGCGTTGCTGGTCAAGCTGTTTGGCCGCCGCCAGGCGGAAATCGACCGTTTTGCGGAGCGCGCGGCGCAAGTGCGCGATCTGGGCGTGCAACGGACGTTGATCGGCTCGGTGTTCTCGGCGATTACGAGCCTGATCAGTGCCTTCGGTATTGCCTTCGTCTACGGGCTAGGCGGCTATTTCGTCATCCGTGGCGTGTTCACCGTGGGCACGATTGTAGCTTTTGGCTCGTACCTGGGCAACATGTATCGCACGCTACAGAGCCTCTCGAACGCGCCGGTGGAATTTGCCACATCTATGGTCAGTTTCGAGCGCGTATTTGAGGTCATTGATCTGCCGGTTGATATCCCGGAAAAGCCGGATGCGCTGGTGTTGCGGGATGTGCAGGGCGAGATTGTCTTCGAGGATGTCTCTTTCAAATACGAAAAGGGGGACGAAAAATTCCTCAGCGACGTGCGGCGTTACGGCAGCATGGACAACGTCACCGCCGTCCTTTCTGGGGCTGAATCCCCTGTGGAGGGTGTGCCAGGCGCGCCGCGCAGCCAGGCGCGCGAGCTGGCGCTCGATCACGTCAGTTTCCGGGCCGCGCCGGGCCAGCTTGTGGCGTTGGTGGGGCCAAGCGGTGCGGGCAAGACAACGCTCACCTACCTGATCCCGCGCCTGTACGATCCCACGGAGGGGACAATTCGCATCGACGGCCACGACCTGCGCGACCTGACGCTGGAATCGCTCTCCACGCACATCGGCATGGTGACGCAGGAAACGTATCTGTTTCACGACACCATCCGCACCAACCTGCTCTACGCGCGCCTGGACGCTACCCAAGAGGAACTGGAAGCCGCTTGCCGCGTCGCCAACATCCACGACTTTATCGCGGCGCTGCCGGAGGGGTACGACACGATTGTGGGGGAGCGCGGGTATCGCTTGAGCGGCGGCGAGAAGCAGCGCATCGCGCTGGCGCGGGTGATCCTCAAGAACCCGCACATTCTGGTGCTGGATGAAGCGACCAGCAGCCTGGACAGCGAGTCCGAGGCGTTGATCCAGGATGCGCTGAGCCGGGTGATGGCGCAGCGTACCAGCATCGTCATCGCCCATCGTCTGAGCACGATTCTGACGGCGGACTTGATCCTCGTCATCGACCGGGGGCGGATTGTGGAGAGCGGCACTCATGCCACGTTGCTGGCGCAGGGCGGGCTGTATGCCAGCCTGTACCAGACGCAGTTTCACGCCAGCAGCCAATGAGTGCCGCACTTAGCGAGTGCCGCACTCATTGGCCGCCCAATTCCTTCCTGATTTTCTCCAGTTTGACCAGATTGTCTTCCGGGATAAAGACCTTTTGCGCCGGGGCGATGTGTTCGACCATGTCGATGAAGCTCAGCAGCACGTAATCGATGGGGACCTTCTTGCGTCGCTTAGTCATCGCGTTGAGCGTTTTGACAGTTCTTTCCAGCATCTCCTGGCGTACCTGGCTCTGTGCCCGTTCAATGAGCTTGAGTTCTTGCAGGCGCTCGTCGGCCTCGATCTTCGCCACCTCGAGATCGCGCTGCATCTTCCACGTTTTCGCCCATTCGTCGAGCACCTGCCCTTGGAAGGTGGCGTCTTGTAGCACGACTTCCATAACTTCAACGCCGAGATTTTGCGCCGCGCTCGCCTTGAGCGTCTCGAAAAGGTCCTGGCGGATGCGTTGGCGGACGCGCACATCGAGCAATTCATCGAGGTTGTAGCGCGCCAGAATCCGGTTGCGCATCACCCCTTCGGTATCGCCGATGATCAACCGTTTGGACCAGTCCATCACCCGATCTGGCTCGGTGCGCCAGGCGTCGCGGATCCACTTGCATGTCGCGGCGGTGAAAATATCCTCATCGGTCGGGCCGACCTGGAATTTGACAGCGACTTCGTAGGTGATGGGAATGCCGTCGCGGGTTACGGCGCTCACCTTGAACGGCCACCACTGGGGGCGCAAATCGATGATGTCCCAAATCTTCTCGAAGGGTTCCAGCGTTGGAAATCCCGGGCCCCGGATCACGCGGGTGAGCCTGCCCCCGGATTCAAGCACAATGGCGCTATCTTTCCGCAGGACGATCCCGGCCGGGCCGCCGCGCTTTTTGACGTTGTCAACGCCTAAGACGATCTTGCCGCCGCCGATGATCAGATAGGGGGAGAAGCCAGGCCGTCCGAAGAAACGGTGTTTGAGGAACTCCCAGCCCCCGCCCTCCAGGCCGAAGAGAGCGTTGACCAGATTGGCGCAGAGCAGCAGCGCCGTCACGATGACGACGATGCCGGGTACCATCCCTCCGGCAACATTGAGCATAAGCTGGCGCACGTCGACCTCCATATCTGGCGCCAGGAACGATGGCCGGATGTTGTGCAGTGTCGCCACCGTGCGGACCGAGCCGTCCGCCTGGGGCACTTTCGTCACCTGCACGGTGAAGGTGCACTGCGCGGATTGGGGGATGGAGATTTCCCGATTGAGGAACTTAAGCACATCGTTGTTGGCGTAGGTGATGGTCACCGTATGGTCGCCGGCGGTGGTTGTCTCCAGCACGTAGAACCTGGCCGTCAGGGGGCGACCTATCCCGGATGCCGGTGCAATGTCCAGCAGCGTCACGTTCGTTACTGCTTCGTTTTCCGGTGGCGCGCTGAGGACTGCGGCAAGGGTGTTAGACTGGATCGGGTGACCGGTGACAACGGCGTCGACGACCATGCCATCTGGATCGAGCGCACCGGTCAGATTATTGTCATCCCGACCGGTAGGACAGATGGGGATGATGCGCTGGTTATAGTGCAGTGCGTAAAGGGAAACCGCAGCCAGGCTGACCCCAAACAGGAACGCCCCTATGCCCAAAATGGCGATGAGGATGCGAACGTTATAGCGTAAGTATTTTGCTAAGTTGAACATCGTTCTTACCTCACCGTAGCTAATGGCTGAATGTTCTCAGGATGTTGAGCATATACGGCAATATAACGCCGGCATCACTGTCCGTCTCGGCGGTTTTCGGTGGCGGTTGAATGCCCATCGCCTCGAACAGTTTAATCGCCAGAACCTGTTTATCGACTTTGCCCTCGGCTTCTTGCAGGATTTGTACCATACGGGTGAACATCTCCTGGCGCACTTCGCCTAACACTTCTTGCTCGCGCAGCGCAATGCGCGCTTTGGCTTCCGCAATGGCAATCTCGATATCGCGGTCGCGTTCGGTGCTCCAATTCTTGATGCGCTGGTCAATGATTTCTGGCGGCACTTTGATATCGCTGATACCGCCGCCGACCACTTCGATGCCCAGGGGCTGCATTTCCTTCTTCAGCCGCTCGACAAACGTTCTGGCAATTTCGATGCGCGGGTTTCTGTCGCGCGCGGCGTTCAACGCCTCTTCCCAGGTGATCGTTGGTCGGATGAATTCACCGTCACATATCGGGGGCGCGCTGCAACAGGCGTACTGCCAGGCATTTTGCGCCTGAGTGGAAAGCGCATCGAAGGCGGCGAGCGAGACGATGCTGCACCGGCCCTGGGCAGCCTCATCCGCCAGGTGTATCTCCGACAGGGTGTGCTCGTTGACAGCGTCCACGGGAACACCCACCAGGAAGCGCAGCGTGTGTGTGGTTGCCCCGATGATGGCGATATCGGCGGCGGCGACGCCGAACTGGGCGGCGAGGATCGACTTGAGGGCGTTGAAGGAGACGCGGTTGCCGTCTTCTGCTCTCACGGTGACTTCCACCTTGGCCGGCCAGTCGTAGGCCACTTCGCGCGGGAAGAGTTGCGCGAGATAGAGACTCGGACTCAGGTGGTGGACCTTGCGCGCCAGGGCATTCAGTGGGGTTTTTCTCTCCCCTATAGCCTCAATCAAAAGGCGCGCCAGTTCGCTTTCGGTCTCACCCGCAAGGATGCTGAAATCGGCACCGATGTCAAAAGCCAACGTTTTGAGGTCATCGGCGTCGAAGTGGCGGGCCATGAACTGCTGCAATTTAGCTTCCAGGGGGAGGTCGGTCCTGGATTGCAAAGCAACTTCGTCTTCGTCGAAGGGTTGCTCTTTCTGTTGCAAGCCGTATTTGGATTTGTCGGGATCGGCGCGCATCATGTGCAGTTCATTGCACGTGTAGTTGGCGACAATGTCCTTGAGAATCGGCGGCCCCATGGTAAGCACCAATTCGGCCCAGGGCCGGCGCTTGATTTCTTCCGTCACCAGCAAGCTCCCCGGATCGCGTTCGAATTTGTGCTCCATCACGGCATGGTCATATACCGCCTTGATGACGGCTTCTTCATCGTAGGGATAAGAGCTACCCGGCACAGGCTTGCGTCCGTTCGCCCACACGCGGTTAGGGATGAAGGTAAAGATGCTGACGCCGATGCCGTCTTTACTTTCTGCATTGATGGTCATGGTACGGAGCTGCGTCCGCAGATCGACGTCGGCGTACAGTTGCTCGAACTTGTGGGTGAAACTGAGTCCAGGGGGGCATACCCTGAACTTCAACCCATCGCTGATCACGGCAAGACGCTCGCAATTGGTCAGGACGATCCCCGGCCCGGCAAAGAACTGGTTGTAAGGATTGCCGGGGACGCGCGGCTCGGGGATATCCCTGTCCATTGTCTCGCGGGTCTTCCAATCGTCGATGACGTAGAAGGGATAGTTCGTCCCCATGCTCAGGGTGAGCACACTGCGCAGCGCGAGGAAGCGCTGGTCATTTTCGCCGGAAGCGAACAGCGCACGCCATGACGGTCGTTCTACTTTGTCGCCAAATGGCAGCAAATTATGGAGTGTGGGGATTTTGGCATGGTCCGGGATCGGCAGTGAGAGAAGGGAGAAGTAGTACAGCAGTCCCCACAAGATGAACTGCGCCGGCAGGGTGATCAACAGCAACCCGGCTCGTCCGGCGACCTGATAGCCAAGCCAGCAGGTGAGGACAAAGATAAACCAGAGGAGGGTGAGGAACGTCTTCCCCTTGCCCCGCAGGATCACGCCGGAAAACATCCAGACGCCAACCGTGCCCACCACCACCAGGGAGACAATCAGGCCCCAGATGGCGTTGACATCGCCGTAAAGGTAAAACGGCACACCGTTCCCCAACAGGCAGATGAGCGCGGCGAAGGTGAAGGCGGAGGCCAGAATGCCTGCTCCCATACTCTTGTCGAAAAAGTAGCCCAATGCGCTCGCCAGCGCCGTCGTCCATACGGCGATTTCGAGGATCAGGTAGGTGGTCGCCAGATAGACGCTGACATTATCGGTGAATTTCGTCAAGCGCAGGTCGAGGCCGTCG
>JAIOAS010000251.1 GCA_019873725.1 Chloroflexota bacterium
CCGGAGGTTTACCCGGTGCTTATCTATTGCCGCGCCGGGCGGGATCGCACCGGTTTCATCAGCATCGTCATTCAGCTCGCGCTCGGGGTAGCGACGGAAGACATCGTCGCCGAATACTTGCGTTCCAACGCCTCCGTTTTGCCCCAGGCGCGGCGCACCCTTGCCCTCTTCAAAGTCCTCTCGCTTGGCTTGTTCCCTACGCAAAGCCTGTACGCTCTCTTCGCTTCGCAAGAACGCTATGCGCGCACTGTCATCCGCAAGATCGCGGACGACTATGGCGGCATCGGCGGCTATCTGGCGCGGTGCGGGGTTAATGAGAAGGACGTGGCGACAGTTAAGGATGCACTTTTTGAAGAAGCTATGATATAATCAGGTCAAGGAGCGTGAGCTATGGGCACTATCGAAATAAAGTTTTCAAAAAAACCGCTTTTAGTTTTACCTGAGTCATTAGGGCGGGCTTTAGGATTGCGTGAAGGCGACCGCGTTGAAGTGCAGCGGCAGGATCGGACCTTACAGCTTTCGCGGCGGACGCAATCGCAGCATACTGGCTCATTGACTGACTTGGCTCGGATTATCACTTCTACCCGTCCTGTCGGTTCAGTTGATATAGAAGCACTAATGGATAAACACGGATACGAGCAGATTGATGACTGCTTTGCTCTTTGACTTTAACGCCCCATTGCCTCGGCGGTTGTATTGGGATGCCAGTTTTTTGGTTCATACCGCTTATCCGGGTGGACGCTATCATATGGCGTGTTACCACTTTTTAGAGCGGCTGAACAGTGCAGAAGGTACTCTTTCTTATGTCTCGACAATGACTTTGGACGAAGCTTTGTTTGCGTTGCTTAGGGCGAAAGTGGGTGAAAAATACCCAAACCAAGGGTTTTGGGATGTGTATCGCAGTTCCCCTCAAGTACTTCAACCATATCTGGGTGAATTACGCCTGTGGATGCAGCAGTTATACGCGGATTCACGCATCCAGATAGTGGCTCTGGATGTAAATTGTATGTTCCAGGCTTTGGATGCGATGGAAAGTTATGCGTTGTTGCCCCGTGATGCTTTGCATTTAACCGTAATGCAAAGCCTACAGGTGAATAGTATCGTTACCACGGATGCTGATTTCCTCCCTGTAGATGATCTCAATATCTACACGTGTAATCCTCGAATTCTTACGCAGGCGTAGCTTTTCGCTGTTATTTGCTGCGTTGCCATTGTTCTCTCTGTTCTCCTTCTTGCTGGGCACCTCCTAAACTCTCGCCTGTCGTGATAATTTGCCTCTTGACATACGTTAGACTTTGGATATAATTTAGCTGGCTAACTATTAGCCGTCTAAGTAATCTCGAGACTATTGGACCAAAGACTATCAGACTATTCTTACGGGAGCCTGTTATGTCACATACCGAAGGCGCAGAATCACTCGATTTTTTGTTGGGTCAGGTCTGCAAACTGCATCGGGTCAGGATGTTCACGCTGTTTGAGGAACTGGGGTTGTACCACGGTCAGCCGCCGATGCTCTTTGTGTTGTGGGAGCAGGATGGGCAGACCCACACGGAATTGGCCGGCCGGCTGCACATTCAGGCATCTACCGTCACCAAGATGGTGCAGCGCATGGAAAAAGCTGGCTTTGTTGAGCGCCGCCCCGATCCCAACGACCAGCGCGTGTCGCGCGTCTACCTTACCGCCACCGGTCACGCCGTCCGCGAGGACGTCAACCGCATCTGGCGGCAGTTGGAGGACGAGACTTTCACCGGCTTTACGCCGGAAGAGCAAGTGTTGCTGCGCCGTTTCTTCTTGCAGATGCGCGAAAATCTGCTGCGCGCCGGCGGCAGCCTGGAATGGTAGGTATGAAAGGCAAAAATAGTTAGACGACAAAGGAAAAAGTAATCGGTGATGAGTCGTCAGTTTACCAAGCCATGATTACCGGTTACCAATCCCAATCATTTTAGGAGAATCGTATATTTTATGAAATCGATGAAAGCGTTAATGAAATTTCTTAAGCCCTATTGGCTCTGGGCGACGCTGGCCCCGCTGTTGATGGTGCTGGAAGTGGTGATGGATTTGATGCAACCACGGATGATCCAGCGGATTGTGGATGTGGGCCTGGCGCAGCTCGATATGCAGGTCGTCATCAATACCGGCCTGTGGATGATCGGTTTTGCCTTTATGGGGGCGATAGGTGGCGTGGGGTGCACGGTGTTCTCGGTGCTGGCGTCGTTGAGTTTCGGCGCTGATTTACGCGATACGCTGTTCAAGAAGGTGCAGTCGTTATCGTTCAGCAATCTCGATGAGCTGGAAACCGGCCAACTGGTCACGCGCCTGACCAATGACGTGGTGCAGGTCGAAGGACTGGTTTCGATGATGCTGCGCATTATGGTGCGCGCGCCACTGATGCTCCTCGGCAGCCTGGTGATGGTTTTTGTCACCGACCCGCGTCTGGCATTATTGGTGGTCGCCCTGGGGCCGCCGGTGGGAGCAATGTTGTATTTTGTCATCAAGAAAGCCTATCCAATGTTTGGCGAGGTTCAACGGCGGCTTGATGGTCTGAACACGGTGATGCAGGAAAACCTGGCCGGCGTGCGTGTGGTCAAAGCGTTTGTGCGCGGCGATTATGAGATCAGGCGTTTTGGCCGGGTCAACGATGCTTTGATGGATCAGACGATCCGCGCGTCGCGCACCGTTGCTGTGGCCTGGCCCTTTATGCTCATCGCTGTCAATCTCGGCGTGATCGGCGCGCTGTGGTTCGGTGGGCGCATGGTGATGGTCGGCGGGATGCATGTAGGGCAACTCATCGCCTTCATCAACTACCTGATGCGCACGTTGATGTCGTTAATGTTTGTCAGTATGCTGATTATCAACTGGGCGCGGGCGCAGGCGTCGGCGGATCGTATCCAGGAAGTGCTCTTGAGTGTGCCGACCGTGCAGACGAAGCCCGACGCGCTGACCGACTTCACCCCGCGCGGACGGGTGGCCTTCGAGAACGTAACCTTCAGCTACAACCGCGATGGGCGTGACCTGGTGCTTGGCGGCTGCACAGGCGACAACGGCGGGCCGCCCGGCATCAGTTTCGTAGCCGAACCGGGGCAGACGGTGGCAGTGCTCGGCGCGACAGGCTCCGGCAAATCCAGCCTTGTGCATCTGATCCCGCGTTTCTACGATGTAACCGGTGGGCGTGTGACCATCGATGGCGTGGACGTGCGTGATATCGACGAAGCGACGCTGCGTCGCAATATCGGCATCGCGTTGCAAGAATCGGTGCTGTTCAGCGGGACGATCCGCGATAACATCCGCTACGGGCGGCCCGACGCTACCGACGAAGAAGTCATCGCCGCCGCCAAAGCCGCACAGGCGCACGACTTCATTATGGAATTTCCCGATGGGTACGATACGGTAGTCGGACAGCGCGGCGTCAATCTCTCCGGCGGACAAAAACAGCGTATCGCCATCGCTCGCGCGCTGTTGGTGCAACCGGCGGTGCTCATTCTGGACGACAGCACCAGTTCCGTGGACGTGGAAACCGAGACGAAAATCCAGGAGGCGCTGGAAGGTATTATGAAAGATCGCACCAGCTTTGTCATCGCGCAGCGCATTAGCACGGTGCTCAACGCGGACAAAATCCTGGTGCTGGATGACGGGTGTGTGGTTGCTGAAGGTACCCACCGCGAATTACTGGCTTCCAGTCCCGTTTACCGCGAAATTTACGATTCCCAATTGGGGAATGGAGGGGTGAGCCATGACTGAACGTAGAATGAGCGCAACACAATCTCCACCGTCTGGACCGCGTCCAGGGCCGGGTGATCCAGGGCCCGGGGGGCCAGGCGGGCATTTTATGCGCCCCAAGGAGCGCGCCAAAAACATCCGGGGGACGGTGTTGCGCCTGTGGTCGTATCTGAAAAAGCAAGGCTGGGGACTCGGAATCATCGTTATTCTGGTGTCCATTTCTTCCGGCTTGGGGTTGTTGGGACCATACCTGATGGGCAAAGCCATTGATGATTTCATTCTCAAGAACGACATCCCTGGGTTGGGACGCTTGCTTCTGCTGATGCTCGGCGTCTATGTGGTTGGCGCGAGCATAAACTGGCTGGAAGCCTACCTGATGTCCACTGTGGCGCAGCGGACGGTGCGCGATCTACGCAATGATCTCTTCGCCAAACTGCAAACGTTGTCGCTGCGCTTCTTCGACCAGCGCACGCACGGCGAGTTGATGAGCCGCCTGGCGAACGACGTGGAAAACGTCAGCAACGTCCTCAACGGCAGCATTACACAGTTAATTTCCAGCGTGTTGAGCCTGGCAGGCGTCGCGGTGATGATGTTCGTCATCAATTGGCGATTGGCGTTAGTGAGCATCATCACATTACCGCTGATGATGGTGCTGAGCAACACGATTGCCAGGTACACGCGCCAGGGTTTCCGCGAGCAGCAAGAGTACCTCGGCGACTTGAATGGCATCATCGAGGAGACGATCACCGGGCAGCACGTGGTCAAGGCTTACGTGCGCGAGCAAGCTGTCATCGAGGCGTTCGGCAAGGTCAACGTCAAATTACGCAAGGCTGCCTCCCGCGCACAGATCTTCGCCGGGACGCTTGGCCCGATCAGCAACTTTGTCAATAACGTGGGCTTTGCCATCGTCGCCGGGGCCGGCGGCTGGATGGCGGTGCAGGGGATGGCGACCGTCGGCACGATTGCGGCCTTCATCAACTATGCGCGGCAGTTCTCGATGCCGTTAAACCAGATTGCCAACCTGTACAACAGCATCCAATCGGCCATTGCCGGCGCCGAGCGCGTCTTTGCCATCCTTGACGAGACGCCCGAATTGATCGACGCGCCTGACGCGATTCCGTTGACGAACATTCGCGGGGATGTCGTCTTCAACGATGTGTGCTTTGGCTACAATCCGGAGACGCCCGTGCTCAAGCATGTCAGCCTGCACGCCCGGCGTGGGCAGACGATTGCCCTGGTTGGCCCGACGGGGGCAGGCAAGACCACCATCGTCAATCTGCTCACGCGCTTCTACGACATCGACAGCGGCAGTATCACGGTGGATGGTATCGACATCCGCCGGCTCAAGATGGCCGACCTGCGCCGCGAGTTGGGTATTGTGTTGCAAGACACTTACCTGTTTTCCGACACGGTGATGGAGAACATCCGTTATGGGCGGCTGGACGCCACGGACGATGAAGTCATCGCGGCGGCGAAACTCGCCAACGCCGACCAGTTCATCCATCGTCTGCCGGAGGGCTACCAGACGCAGCTTTCGGAGCGGGCGGGCAACATCAGCCAGGGACAGCGCCAGTTGCTCGCCATCGCGCGGGCGATTCTGGCCGATCCAAGCATCCTCATCCTCGACGAGGCCACGAGCAGCGTGGACACGCGCACGGAGAAGAACATCCAGGAGGCGATGCTGCGCTTGATGGAAGGGCGCACCAGCTTTGTCATCGCGCACCGCCTTAGCACGATCCGCGACGCGGACGCGATCCTGGTCATCAACGACGGCGAAATCATCGAGCGCGGCACACACGACGCGCTGTTGGCACAGCGGGGATTCTATTATCACCTGTATATGAGCCAGTTCAAGGGGCAACACGAGGTCACGCCCGAACTGGCGGCTTGATGGTGTCAGGACGCAGATTTTCACTGATCGCCGCAGATTTTGTCGCTGCGCTTACTATCTGCGAAAATCAGCGTTAATCTGCGTCCAAATTTTTGAGTGCTGGTTTGCCTTTGCGATTAAAGCGCGTGGGTTTTTGCTGAAGGCGCTCACTGAGGACTGGCCGTTACGCTTCGAGGCCCAACCTGGCGGCGAGTTCACTTGCGGAGGGATTGAAGAGCAGCGTCCCGTCAGGGAAAGCGATGGTGGGCACGATCCAACAACCATCGTGGACTTCATCGCAGTAAGCGCAGGCGTCGGCGTCTTGCTCGATATCGACGTAAACGTAGCTGATGCCGTGCTGGTCGAGGAAGCGCCGCGCTCGCCGCACATCCGGGCACCAGTGCGTTCCGTAAACGGTCAGTTCGGTGTGTTCTCTCATTTTATTATCCTTCCAAAAGTGAGTGTGTGCTAACTTGACGAGTCTGAAGCTCCTGTTATACTTAGGTTATCCCGTAACTTAAATGTATCGAGGATAGAATGACAGTCGAATTAGAAACGCTCAAACCGCCACCTTATGGACAAGTGACCGTGCATATCGATATGACCGCTGAATTGCACGTTAGCGCTACTGTAGCGCGTCAACGTGTCAGCCGGCTGGTCATTAGTGAATTGGGTAATCTCCTCTATGGCGATACCCCCACGTTGGTGGCTGGTGAAGACTACATGTGCTGGAGAGTGCCGGTCATTCTAGCGTATCCAGACACTGGGCCGCTGGGCGTCGTCGGGGCTTTGGATGTGGATGTCAAGACTGGCGAGGTGTTGGCGACGCCGGAACGTTTGACCGAAATCAGCAATTATGCACACTACCTGGCTCAACGTACCCCTGTATTCTCAAGATGACCGGGCTGATTGCCTGCCCGTCTGCGTCGAAATGGTGTCTGCGTTTTTGGGTCGCCCGGTCAAACGCACGTGGTTGTGTTCTGTGCTCGAAACTTCGGAGATAGGTACCCCCGGTTTCAAACTCCGTAATCTGCGAAGACATGGTTACGAAGTCACGTATGCACCGGCCACTGATGAACGGGCCTTAACCACGGCCTTATCCGCTGGTATACCACCGATTGTTTTACTCCGCACTACGCATCTTCCTTATTGGACTCAGGAAACTTCTCATGCTGTGGTCGTTGTCGCACTGGATGCTGAACATGCCGTCCTTAACGATCCCGCGTTTCCTGTCGCCCCACAAAGCGTTTCCCGTCAGGCTTTTCTGTTGGCCTGGTCTGACCTCGATTACCTCTACGCCCTCATCTGTCCAACGGTATAAACCTTCTTCTGGTTTTGTAGGACGAATTGCCAATTCGTCCTACAATTTGGGCTAGACGTGATCCAATTGCGGCACGTAGACCGGCACCGGCAGCAGTGCGAGCAAGCCCGGCGGCAGTTCCGGCGCTTGGGGAATTGCCGGGCCGCCGAAGACCAGCCGCGCGGCGACGATTGGATCCAGCTCGACGTAGTGCTCGGCATG
>JAIOAS010000252.1:0-5221 GCA_019873725.1 Chloroflexota bacterium
GGTCGATTTCGTAATAGGCATGATAACGTGTCATGTCGTAGGTGATGGTATAGGGATCAAATGCCAAACCGGTACGCGTCGCGTAACGCCGTGTAAGGCAGTCCACTAACACATCCGCCGCAGGCGGTTGAAAACCGGCCTCGGCGCGCGTGACTTTGAAGCCGGATTTGCCCGGCACGTTACATGAGTCGGCATGAATCGACAGCAGCGCATCGCCCTGGTAGCCGTTGAGGCGCACATCGAACTCATCCAGCAGGTCAACGCTCCAGCCCCGCTGCGCCAGCAACGCCACCACCCGGCGGGCAATGTCGCGGTTGACGTCCACTTCCTGCAACCCGTCGGCGCAGATTGCACCGCTGTCG
The DNA here is from genome assembly GCA_019873725.1 of Chloroflexota bacterium. Classification (GTDB taxonomy): domain Bacteria; phylum Chloroflexota; class Anaerolineae; order B4-G1; family SLSP01; genus DSWT01. Next base: position 363 of record JAIOAS010000252.1, read on the forward strand.
CTGCCGCTGTGCCCGGCAATGATGCCGATACGGGGCGTGTGCGGTGTGACGACCAGGGGCGGCACGGGGGCTGCCGTTGCGGTGAGAGTAGGCGCGCTGAGTGGAATCACCACCGGCCCACTGGACGCAGGGCCCGCCTCGACCGCGCCAGACCCCACTGCGATGATCGGGATCACTCCCATCGGCACACCGAAGGCAGCGAGGAGGGCCAGGAGAACCAAAGCGCGCACCATCCACCCCACGGCCCAGGGATCTGCACTCACGGTCGGTTTTTTCATCAGTCGTTTACCATACTATACAATCAAGACTACAAGACTCAGTAGATCCAAACCAGAACGGGGATCTGACGATCCCCTTGAAGCATTTTTGGATTTACTGAGGCTCAGTAGATCAATTTCGCCTGGTCTGGATCGCCAGATCCAGACCAGAACGGGGATCTGACGATCCCCTTGAAGCATTTTTGGATTTACTGAGGCTCAGTAGATCCAATTTCGCCTGGTCTGGATCGCCAGATCCAGACCAGAACGGGGATCTGACGATCCCCTTGAAGCATTTTTGGATTTACTGAGACTTTTATAGTCTGGTTAGCCTTAACGCATCCGGCGTTTCCACTCGTCCTTTACTTCGATCTCGTCCCACTTATCCTTGTAGACCAGGAAATCCCGCAACAGCCGGTTGAATTTGTTGGTCTCTTCCAACATCGGGTAGTGCTGCGCGGTCTCAAAAATGAACGGGTACACGTTATACTCCAGATTCTCCAGTACATCTTCATCTGGCACCTGGATAATGGGGTCTTCCCGGCCACAGACCAACAACACCGGGACGTCCAGTTTCTCCAACACCTCCAACAGGTTGTGATCCAGCACCGACTTTACGCTCTGCACCACAGCGTTGGCATCGGTTTTGCCGGCCTCGATGTCGACTTCCTCATACGTTTTCAGGCGGCGCCCCAGAATGACTTTGGCCGGATTCTCGCCACCGGTATAGCTGCTCAGGGAACGCGCGATGTCGCTGCCGGCCAGGGGGGTGCAGACTGTCATCAATTGTTCAACGCGATCGGGATGCGTCTGGGCAAAATGCGCGCCTACCACCCCGCCCAAACCATGACCGATGATCGGCACACTTTTGATCCCCATCTGGTCCATAAAAAGCTCGACCTGTCCCACATAGCCGGGAATACTGTACCGCGTCACTACCTTATCCGAATCGCCAAACCCCCAAAAATCCAGCGCATACGCGCGGAAAGAGGAGGACATATCGACCATTGTAGGCACCCAGTAGCGCCACGAACCGAGCCAGTCGTGCAGAAATAGCAACGGCTTGCCCCGTCCCAAAGCCTCGTAATGCACGAGACTGCTTTCGAGGATAATCGCACTCATAGACTGAGCTCCACTCTATCCGTTATGCCTTACCGATTTCCCGCAAAATCCTGTGCACTTGCGTTGTCAGTTCATCCGGCGCAAAAGGTTTGAGGATGTATTCCTTCGCTCCGGCTTCCAACCCCTCTTGAATTTCACTTTCCTGTCCTTTCGCCGAAAGGAAGACCACCGGAATATCATGGGTCGCCGGGTTCTCTTTCAACGCTTCACATGCCTGGTAGCCGGTCATTCGCGGCATCCGCACATCCATCAGAATCAGATCGGGGATGGATGTAGACGCCTTTTCCAGCGCATCTGCCCCATTGCTCGCTAATTCCACCTCGAATCCGGCAAAACGCAGGGTAAATGCTATCAATTCTCGAATGTCACGTTCGTCTTCTGCGACCAAGATTTTGACCATGCTCACGACTCCTTCAACACCCCGTTTCCATGAACTAAACTCGCAATACTGACCGCAAGTTCCTCAACAGAAAACGGTTTGACGATTAACTTTACCGGTCCGGCCCCATCACCGCCATCCCACGATGGTTCTTCCTGCAAGGCGTCTCCGGTCAACAGCATCACCGGCACGCCGGCCAGGCTTGTATCCTGTCTGAGAGACTCCACAACCTGATAGCCGTCCATATCGGGCAACTGTTGATCCACCACAATGGCCGCCGGATGCATACCGTGCACCAGATCAAGCGCGCGTTCGCCGCGCCGGGCCGTGCGGACGTTTAACCCACGGAGGTGGAGGGCCGCACGCAGCGGATCGAGCCAACGGCGATCATGTCCGGCGACTACCACCGTTTCACGGCGATCGAGCAGCGGCAAGATGACCTCGCGCAGGCGTTGTTCATCCAACGGTTTAACCAGGAATTCGGTCGCCCCCATCCGCAGGCCACGCTGCCGATCCTGCGTCACAGAGATGATGACCACCGGAATGTCCGCCGTCTCGACGTCGCGTTTGAGCAATTGCAACACCTCGAAGCCGTCCAGATCGGGCAGCCGAATGTCCAGCGTGATCAAGTCGGGGTGCTTTTCGCGGGCGATGTGCAGCGCCTGCTCCCCAGAACTTGCAGTCAAGAATTCGATATCCTCACGCTGCAACATCAGCTTGATCAAATCGGAACTCTCCCGATCATCTTCAACTACCAGCACGGTCGTCAACGGTTCCCCGGCGATGCGCGGCGGCGGCGTTCCGATGTCGGCAGTGGGTTCACCTTCGGCCAGGGGCACGGAAAAGGTGAAGGTACTGCCCTTGCCCAACACGCTATCCAGTGAAATGTTGCCGCCATGCATCTGAATCAGCGACAGCGAGATCGCCAGGCCCAGCCCTGTTCCAGACACTTCGTAGACGGCAGGATCGTCCTCGACACGGTAGAAGCGCGAGAAAAGCTTCTTCTGGTTTTCAGGCGCGATCCCGATGCCCGTATCGGATACGGCTACATACATCTTCGCATCCCGGACGTATGCATGAATGCCAATCTCGCCACCCACGGGCGTGTATTTGTACGCATTGCCGACAATATTGGTCAGAATCTGCGCCAGACGATCGCGGTCGCCGTACACACGGGGAAGATCGGCCGGCAAGACGGTGTAGAGCCGCTGCTCCTTTTCTTCCACCTTGGGGTGCAGCAGGTCGACCACTTGCTTGATGATCTCCTCGATCGCAACCGGCGCCATTTGCAACACCACACGCCCGGTTTCGATGCGGGAAATATCCAGCAAATCGTTGACTAACGTGGTGAGGCGCTCGGCGTTGGTCTTCACCCGCTTGAGAAAATCGCGCTGCATATCCGACAACGGGCCGGTCGCGCCCATCAAGATAAGATCGACATAGCCCACGATCGACGTCATCGGCGTACGCAGTTCATGCGAGACGGTAGAGACGAAGTCGCTCTTGGCGCGGTCGGCTTCCACTTCGGAGGTGATGTCACGGAAGACCGAGACGACACCCAGGAACTCTTGCCCCGGTGAGATAACCGGCGACAGGTGCACGCTAACGAAGCGCCGTCCCACTTCCATACGATGAACCAGGAATTCTTCCGCGCCATAAGCGCGGGGATTCTGCCGCCACTGCTCGATCTGGGCCAGCCACTCGCGCGCGGCGCTGCCGTAAAGTCCCAGAATGCCATCCTGCGGACGGCCCAACGCTTGCTCGCGCGTAATCGAGAGAATGCGCTCCGCCGCGGCGTTGAACAAAATCACCTTGCCGCGCTCGTCGGCCACCATCACGCCATCGGCGATGCCCTCGAGGATGGCCTGGTTCTTCGCCGCCTCGATCTGCTGCGCGCGCAGCATACTGCCCACGCGCTCGGCCTGCTCGCGGATCAGGCGATACAATTCGGCGTTGTTGAGCGCATTGCCCAACTGCACTGCCGCCGCCTCAACCAGCCGCAATTCAGGCTCATCGAAGACGTTTTCCGCCGGCGATTGCAGCAAGATCACGCCGAGAGATTCGCCGGCCCCGCCCACAATCGGCGCCGCCAACACTGAGCGTATGGTGCGATCGATCCCCACCGCACAGCGCTTATCTTGCAAAGCATTCGGGATGATCAACGCTTGCTTGTGCGTAAACACCCACCCAATGACGCCATCCTGACGGTTGAAGGGCGCAAGACGCCCACCCGGCGGAATCGGCTCGGTATGCCCAATCGCGGCGCGATAGAACAGTTGCCCCGTATTGTTATCCAGCAAAATCACCGCACTGCGCGAGGCTTTGACCGCTTTTTGCAACATCGAGAGCGCCTGGCTGAGCACGCGATCCATATCCAGGCTGGCAACCAATTCGGAAGCGATGTGGTAGAGCACGTTAGAGCGATCACGTTGCAAGCGCAATCCCTCCAGGGCTTCGGCCAGTTCGCGGGTACGCTCGGCCACGCGCAATTCCAATTCCTCGTTGAAGCGGGTTACCTCCTCGAAGAGGCGCGCATTTTCGACGGCCACCGCTACCTGGTCGGCCAGCGCGGTCAGTGTGGCGACCTCGGTGGGGGTAAAGTCTCCGGCAGTTTTACGGTCAGCCGCCAACACCCCAACGGAACGCCCTTCCACCATCAACGGCACCATCAGCGAGGAGCCGATGCTCACCGGTCCAGCTTTATAGCGTGGATCGGCCGCCGCATTCTCAACAACCAGGGGCATGCCGGTCTGCACAACCCGACTCACCCGCTGCTCGAAGGCTTTCTCATCCACCAGGTCCAACGCATATCCCGAGGTCGCCAGCGGCAAGAAGCGTTGGCCGGCTTTGGTTTGCAGGAAAATCGTGGCGTAATCGTACCCCAGCAGGTTCGTCACCGATTGCACAACGGTGTTCAAGACCAGTGGCAAATCGAGCTTGGTAGTGATAGAACGGCTCAACTCGTTGAACAGGCGCAAGGTGTTCAACTGGCGGCGCAGGTCCTCGACGAGATGGTTGTTCTCAATCGCCAGGGCGACCTGCGCGGCAAAAACTTCGATCACTTCAGCGGTCAGCGCCGTCGGCACGCGCCGGTCGAGCGG
>JAIOAS010000252.1:5897-7048 GCA_019873725.1 Chloroflexota bacterium
TGCACATCAGGAATGTAGATCGTTTCCTGACGCATCAAAAATTCCGAGCCCAGTGAACGTTCCAGATCGGCCAGCTCTGCATCCACATATCCTCGGCGGGCGCGCAATTCAAAGCTCTCGCCGTCGGAAAGGACGATCAAGCCCGCCGTCGCCTCGCTAAAGCGGATGGCTTCTTCCAAGACGCCGTTGAGGATGTAGTTCAGGTCAATCGTCGCGGTGATGTCGCGCGTGATACGCTGCAACGCTTCCAGGGCTTCGAGACGACGACGCAGTTCGGCATCGGTCTGCGAGTACAGACGGGCGTTCTCAATGGCAATCGCCGCCTGCCCGCCGAAAATTTCGGCCAACCGCAGGTGGTGCGCGGTGAACTGTGCCGGCTGTGCCGCCGCGATTTCCAACGTCCCCACCAACTGCCCGCGCGCCAAAAGCGGCACCCCCAGGAAAGAGCGGGCCCACAGTTTGAGCGTTTCGTCTTTCGGCTCGGTGACCTCCTCCGCCAGGACATCGGCAATCAACAACGGCTCACGCGAGCGCGCCAGCCACCCACTCAATCCTTCATCGAGTCGGTAGGCCGTGCCCTTGATCTGTGCGGCGCAACGCGCTGTATCATTGGAGCGGTAAGCGTGACTCCGCAGGACGCCGGCCTCGGCATCAAAGAGGGTGATTTCGCCGGCATCGTAGGGAATCAATCCCGCCAGCGATTCCAGGATCATATCCAGCGTGGATTCCAGGTTGAGGCTCTCGCCGATCAGATGTCCCATCCGCTGGACGGTTTCCAATTCCTGCACCTGATGAGCGCGCGTTTGATCCACCCGTTCGTAGCGCCCCATCCCGGCAACCGCGAATTGCGCCAAAGCCACAGCGGCGCTAACGCGTTCCAGGTCGGCCTCGGTAAACGGCGTTTGTCGTACCAGAACGAGCCAGCCATTCCACGTTTCGACAGACACAGGGATGCTCAACGCGGCATGGGACACCAGCGGGGTCGGGGACCAGCACTGCGCTTCCTGTGGATGGTCGAGTTGCCCTAACGCATCCCGCCACGCGGAACCGTCAAAAGACACAGCGCCATACACCGGCCCGACTGCAGGTGCGGGCGACCCGGCCTGGGTCGTCCAAATCCACGCCCCCGCATCGGCCGCACACCAGTGCGC